>DAOUGX010000478.1:0-4625 GCA_034428855.1 Anaerolineaceae bacterium
ATCCAGACCGGCAGCCTGACCCGTCTTCGCAATTTCCACTAATCGACTTACGTCTCCCTTTTGCAGTTGCTCAAAAATCGCTGGATCCTGATCCATGATCCTGAGTTGATCATTGATCAAAACAGTTGGCAAATTTTCACCAATCCAGACCTCTCCGTTCGATGATGTTAATCGTGTTGGCATTCGATACTCCTTGCTTTACGGAATCTAAAATAAAAATGCATCTGTTGGACCGCTGAATGCACCAAAACCCCAAACACCCCAGGAAATGAAAGCTGCGATCAAAAACAATGTGAAGAAAATGAGAAAAGCATAATCCAAGCGGCTTAAAATGGATTCATGTAAATAAGTTCGATCCGGATCCCCTGAGAAAGCTTTAGACTGCAAAACGATTTCCAATTGCTGAGATTGTACCATCGCTCCCAGGATCAGTGGAACTGCAACTTTAGCATATACACTCACCCGTTGGAATATATTCATTTTTTCCATTGCTAAACCCCGTAACCTTTGAGCCTGAATGATCATTCCAATTTCACTGAATAAAAGTGGGAAGAAACGGAGTGTCGCAGAAAAAATAAAAGCCAGTTTATAAGGCACTTTCGCTCGCACCATTCCGACAATAATATTGTCCAGATCGGTTGTGAAAATTACCAATGGGACAACCAGCACAATGGTTAACGTTTTAAAAATGGTATTGATTCCATACCAAAAACCTTCAACGGTAAAGTTTAAACCGCCTATTAACCACCAATTTTGAGGAACAGAGAATAGAATTGTTAATTCATCTCGACCAGTTAAAGATTTTACTTGTGATATATTGAAAAATCCATGTGTAAATAACAGTAATACATAAAATGGTATCATAATCAAAAGTATTGTACGAATAAATTTCATCTTGACACCACTTAAGAAACAAGCAAGTAAAATGAGAAAAGCCATAGTTACTTGTACGACTGGACTCTCCCAAATTAAAGCGACAACTGTGAGCACTAGCATCATGAATATCTTCGGACGAAAATCTAACCTTGTGAAGATAGAATCTCGTTCCACGGTTTGAAATTTCATACTCATAATGCACCGCCATTAATCGAAAAAATATTTGCAACCTCTTCTGGAGTCAGAAGTGGATAAGACTGACCTTTAATTTCACTTATTTCTTTCCCCAACAAGACTGCTTGAGGAGGTGTTAAATAAGTGGATTTTAATTTTTCAGTATCAAGAAAAGCTTTCCGAATTGGCGCATCAAGAAGAATCGATCCTTTTCCCATAACGACAACTCTTTCTGCATAATCTGGCATTAAGTAAAGGTGATGAGTGATAACAATTACAGTTTTTCCCATCTGATGTAATTTTTTACTGATTTCTAATATGTACTGTGATCCTTTAAAGTCTTGTCCAGTTGTTGGTTCATCAAATATGATTGTATCAGGATGCATAGCCAAAATAGCTGCGATCACCACCCGGGCACGATCACCTTTTGGTAGTGCTAATGGGTGCCGATCTTTATATTCAAGAAGCCCCATTGAACTGAGATTCTCTGTGGTTCTTCTATCAATCTCTTCTTTGGAAAATTTTAAATTCTTTAATGCAAACGATACCTCATCCCAAACAGTCATATTAAAAATCTGGTTGTCAGGATTTTGTGCAACATAACCAATATGTGAAGCTAATTCACTGACGGTTAGTTTTTTTGAATCAACTCCGTTGATCTCCAATACTCCAGATGTTGGCTTCAGTAAATTCAAAAAATGCCTGACAAGGGTCGATTTTCCTGCCCCATTTTGACCAATAATTAGAAGATATTCTCCGGTTTTGATATCTAACGATACACCATGTAATGCTTTGGTGCCATCTGGGTAAACATGTTCAAGATTTTCAACATGAATTAAGAGTTCTCCACTTTTTGGTGTTTCCTTTTTTCCCAAAGGAATATTTTGGTGAACCGGGAATTTATTTGCTAATTCATGAATAGTCTTAATCCCATCTTCCAATTTTACTGGTATTTTCGGAAGAACTTTACCTTTATTTTGTATCGAATAAAACGTGGAAGCAACTTGTGGTACTCGTAATTGGTTTTCCAACAACAAAGGAATATCAACATAAACTTTTTCGGGTGTATCCACCAATAATAGTCTGCCATATGACAATAAACCGATTCGATCAGCGTATTCTGCCATTTCTTCTGCTGCATGGCTGGACATTAGTATTGTCATTCCCAATTCTTTATTTAGTTCATATACTGTCGAAAATACTTCTTGTGCACCCACTGGATCCAATTGTGATGTCGGTTCATCCAACACTAATAAATCTGGTTGGGCTGCCAGAGCTGCTGCAATGGCTAACCGTTGTTTTTGACCTCCGGATAACTCTGCAGGATGTTTCTTTTCCATTCCTTCCAGACGAACTGCCTCCAATACCCTGGGGATTCTACGCATAATTTCTTCACGAGGAACTTTTAGGTTTTCCAACGCAAAGGCAATTTCATTTTCAACTGAAGTAGCAATCAATTGTGTTTCAGGATCCTCAAATACCTGACCTACATGTTTTGCTAAAACACTGATCGGGTGGTCCAGGGTATCCAATCCAGCAATTTCAATTTTTCCAAAAAAACGTCCGCCGTAAAATTGAGGTACGATACCGTTAAGCGCACAACAGAATGTTGTTTTTCCTGCACCAGTCGGTCCAATCAACCCAAAAAATTCCCCCTTTTTGATATTCAGTGAGATTTCATTCAGTACCAAATTTTCAGATCGAGGATAAGAATAACTTACACTTTCAATGACAGCTATGTTCTCGTGCATAAATATGTCCAATCTAAAAAAGAATCTGGCTATCAATGAAAATAGATAGCCAGATTCAATAAATTTAATTAATAAACGCCTTCTGTTGGTTTTACTAGACCAATCGCTCTTAAACCAGCTATGACACCTGTACCAATGACTGCACCAATTGCGGCTCTACTTAAGAATTCAATCGGGATAACAGAACTTAACATTACCCAGATCTCTTCTGGCCAGTTAAACATCGTATATGTAAAAGCATTTTGTACCGTATGTGCAATTCCAAAACAAATCCAAGTACCCAATGCTAAACCGACTGCAACTAAACCTAAATTTTTAGATCCTACCCATTTCACAACAAGCGTTCGTGTGGGTAAAACAAAGAGAAGCAATGCAGACCAGTTGACAAAAGTTGCTAAGACTGCCCATTGTAATCGAATACCATTAACAAATATTGCCCGCCCAACATAAATTGCGAATGCAATAATTGTTACTACTACAACACCAATCCACCATGCTTTTCTTTTTTTATTTTGTGTACCCATACATCCAGCAGCAAAACTGGTGACGATTGCGCCAATGACAGTTACAAACCAAACACCAGCTGTATGTGGTGCAACAAACACACCGATTAACGCCCCAATACCTGAGGAAACAGCCCCTGCTATTGGACCAAGTACCCATCCAATCAAACCAAAAATCCCTTGGTTCATAGGGAATGAACCCCCAGAAGCCATTACCACTGAAAACGGAATAAATGCTAATGCAGTAACTACTGCGGCCAACACAACAATGTAAGCAATTGGCGCTCCATCAATCGACGCTCCCCCAACATTCTTCACCTCACGTTCTTTACCTTTTGGTTGTTCTGACATTTTTTATCTCCTTTATATTTTGATTGGGTTTTTTGAAACAAACAGACAATATTTTCTTAACAACCACCTCCTTTTGTTTTACTTTCAGTGATGCTAATTTTTAACTTACATAATTATTTTGAACACTACTAAATTTTATATACCGGTAAAAAGAATTAGTTATTGAGGATTGTTTAAAATATTCCAGACGACAGTAGCAACAACACCAATCAAACATGCATCTTCCCGATAAATGGATGGGATGATTGGACAACCCTTTCGTTGCCAGGGTAACGCTCGGTTTTCAACTTCACGGGTTAGAACCGGGGAAATATGATCAAAAAGAACGCTTAGAGGGCCACCGATGATCACATACTCAGGATTGAGAAGGTTAATATAGTTTGCAATTCCAATTCCCAACCAGATTGCTGTATCGTCCAGTGCACGATTAATTTGCGAATTCCCTGATTTCGTCAGTGCAACGACTTTGTCCAGGGTCAAATTTTCAAAGGTTGTTCCAGGTTCAAGATGATGACCTGTGTTTTCAATTCGATTGATAATGGACTGTAGATTGATATAAGCATTCCAGCATCCTGAATTCCCGCAATTACACTTTTCCCCATCAGGAAAAACAGAAATATGTCCTACTTCTCCAGCCAGACCAAGATTTCCTGGAAGAACGTCCTCATTCACAATAATTCCCCCACTGGTTTCCCTTCCCCAGTGAATATATAAAGTTAAATCAGACTTATGGAGGTCACCAAAGTAACTCTCCCCCATGGCAGACATTCTGCCTTCATTCCCAACATAGAAAGGAATATCTTCATTTCCAGCCATTAATTGGTCCAGATCATAATCAAACCAGTTCAATTCAAATGCTGCCAGAAGTTTGTTATTCTCAATATCCACCAACCCAGGTAATCCTAAACCAAGACCAAGAACAGGCAAAGAATATCCACGAGCGATTTCACAAGCTTCGTCCATCAATTCT
>DAOUGX010000479.1:0-1956 GCA_034428855.1 Anaerolineaceae bacterium
TGTGACACTTGGATTTTCACTAGCGGAGATGACCATTCCAGGAGCGCTGGGGGCCAATCGCATTTTTGAATATATGGGATTTGGATTACGCGCTGGTTTAGCTATCCTTCCTGTTCATCTGCTGCTATATGGCTTGCATTGGTTGGTAGGAGTGGTGAGAGTATCGAACAGAATGTATAAACCAGGATGGGTTTGGGTTATATTCCCTGTTCTTGCCCTGGTCTATGGAATTTTAATCTATTTCTCCATTGGTAGTGGGTTGGTATCCATAAGACAGGTTGTTGAGGTAATTATAAATTCTTTAAATATTGGGTATTCAGGGGTGTTTAACTGGCAAGTCTGGATAAGAAGCTGGATTTTTGCTTTGCTGGTATTTGGGTTTTTGTTTCTGGCTGCTAAAAATTTTAGTCTCAGCCGGGCGGTTCAGGAAACAAGCAAGTTGGAACTGATCAAAACAGCCACCCGATATGGGTTTACCAGTCTGGTTGAACAAGAAAAAACACGTCAAAGGTTAGGGGTGGAAAAAAAACCAACCCGCTTATTTGACATTGCAGGACCAGGAGCATTGATCTGGAAAGATATTCTACAAACTGGGCGCACTTTCCAACTGACTGTATTGCTGACCTGGTTGCAAATATTCGGCTTTTTATTTGTCATTCCAGTATTACCGGATATTGAAAGTCGCGGGATAGTGATTGTCCTGTGGCTTATTCAGCTTGCTCAAATTTCGGTAAAAAGGATCCGCAATGATCTGACCGTGTGGCCATTAATCCGACAGTTACCCATATCTACGAAAAATTTTCTGGTAAATGATCTGGGATTTACCTATCTTCTGGCTGTGCTGATCAGCCTGGCAGGATTTTTTCTGGGCAGTGCAGTCTTTGGGAAGCAAATGCCGGGTTTGGCTTGGTTGGTACCTGGTTTGGTGGCAGCCACCATTTGTGCAGCTGTTTTTGATGTGGTCAGACGTTCCAGGTCTGGTCTGTTATTGAATGGAACCGTCCCGGAGTTAAGTTCGGGAGGTATTTTATTGGCCATCATTTTCTCCGGAATTCCGTTGATCATTTACATACTTATATCGGGGATTCTTGGGTTACTGTTAGCATTCATCGTTTGTTTGGGGATGGGTTATCTGGGATTTGAACTGGCTGCAAATGCATTTCGGAATATCGATCACGCGTGAGTTCGTTTAACCAAAACGTGGCTTTTATTTGAATCAAAAGCCATGTTTTGGTAAATTATCTAAATGATATCAGCTTACATCTCTGCCTTTCGGAAGCGCCACAAACCCAGCAAAAAGAAACCCAACGCATATGCTAATAGAATAGCTATCGGCTGCCAGAGGGACGCGAGTCCCAGACCTCGTATGAGAATATTTTGCAAACCAATCATTGCCCAGGTAGACGGGAAAATTTTACTGAGATTTATGAAGGCACTACCAGCTACATCAATCGGGAACCAGGTGCCACCCAGAGCAGAAAAGATAAACATTGCCAGCATGGAAAACAGCACCACCTGATTGTCCGATTTCGCCAGTACACCAATCAGCAAACCCATTGAGGCAACCCAGAGACCCATACTGACACTTATCAGTAAGATTCCCAAGGGGACACGCAGGTAATTGACGTGTAAAACCAATTGTCCAAAGAGGATCATCAGCACCGTTTGCAGTATCACCAGGCCAAACATTGCGAATAAGTGTCCAGCAATAATTTCCCAGGTATGCATGGATGTGGTTAACTGGCGTTGAAGTGTTCTGGTTTTGCGTTCCTGCATGAGGATCTGGGCGGATGTGACCAGACTGAGGATGGAGAATTGCACAATGATACCCGGTGAGGCCTGATTGTAGGGATTGTCTCCATACCAGCTTTCTTCTTCGATACCAGTTGCTTTTTCGGTATTAATCCATGCTGAGGCATCGTTATTTTCCCATTTTTCCCAGGCCAGTTCAAGAGC
>DAOUGX010000480.1:0-6686 GCA_034428855.1 Anaerolineaceae bacterium
AATAAGGAGTTTTCATGTTACCCCAATCACCAGAATTAACAGTCATTAAATTTAACAAAGAAAAAACAAATGATTTGGTTTTTACACTTGACATTCGATTTTCTATCGAAAATGAAGCTATTAAATACAATTTTGGCGAAATTAGTATTTCAGAAAATGATCAAGATAAACAGATCTATCTACATCTAGATCCAAATAAGGATTTAACAAAAGAAAATTGGAGAAAACTTGGAGGTGTTTCAGCGAAATATTTAAAGTCCCACAAGATCAACAATTTATTCATAAACAATATCTTTATTGAGAAAATTGGGTCTGAATATTTTCTGGCATTTATCGAAGGATTATTACTTGGAAATTTCAGTTTTGATTACTTTAAACAAGAAAACAAAACGAATCCTCTAAATTTAACCATTTCCTGCGATGGTGAATCGATAAAGAAGGATATCGTAAACCTTCAAAAATTATGTTCAATCATTAATTACTGCAGAGAATTAGGTCAATTACCTGGAAATGTGATTAATCCTCCATCATTAGCAAAAATTTGTCTTAATATTGCTGGCGAGTATAAATTTCAAATAAAAATTCTGGATGAAAATGATTTGGATTCCATTGGCGCTGAGGCAATTCTTTCGGTTGGTAAAGGAAGTGGATCGAAACCCAGGTTGATCATTCTTGAGTACAAACCTGAAAAAGTGATCAATGAAAAACCGATTGTTTTGGTAGGAAAAGCGATAACTTTTGATACGGGAGGATACTCCATTAAAACCGTGGATGGAATAAAAGGAATGAAATCAGATAAATTGGGTGGGATCACGGTTTTAGGGACATTAATGGCAGCTTCTCAATTGAATATCCAAAAGCACATTGTTGGGATCATTTGTGCAGCAGAAAATATGATCTCACACGAAGCATATCGCCCCGACGATATAATTAAAACCTTATCTGGAAAAACAGTAGAAATACTTTCAACAGATGCTGAAGGCAGGTTAGTGTTAGCTGATGGATTGACCTGTGCCCAACAAAATTATCAACCTGAATGTATTATTGATTTCGCAACTTTAACCGGTGGAATTGTTGTAGCTTTGGGAAAGATTCGGGCTGGTCTTTTTTCAAACAATAAACAACTTTCCGATCAATTATTTGCCGCTGGAGAATCAACATATGAGAGAATATGGCCAATGCCTCTCGATGATGATTACTTTGAATTTATAAAGGGGGATGACGCTGATTTAAAGAATTCCGGGGGACGTGAAGGACATCCAATAATGGGAGCTATATTTCTGAAACAATTTATTGAAAATGAGATTCCTTGGGCTCATATTGATATTGCAGGTGTAGCTACCAGCAATAAAGCAGAACATTATCAACCTAAAGGAGCCAATGGGTTTGGAATCAGATTAATGGTTCACTTTTTGTCTCAATTGTAGTTTATTAATCAACACACTTAATTTAAAAATTCAGATGATTATATCCATCTGAATTTTTATTTGTATTTTTTCTCAATTACTTTAGATTGTCATTCACATAATCATACAATTTCGATATAGCCTGAGGTAATTTTTCGGGGTCTTTTCCACCTGCTTGTGCTAAGGTAGGTCTTCCACCTCCACCACCACCAACGAAGCCAGCTAAATATTTCACAAGATTACCCGCATGCATTCCTCTAGAAACCAAATCTTCCGTAACAGAAGCTACGATCATGGGACGATCATCGATAATGGAAGCAACAACGACAACACCGGATTTAAATCTTTCTCTGAATAAATCCGTCATTGACCGTAAAGCATCAATATCTGCATCAAATAAAATCTGACCTAACACTGATATTCCTTGTATGCTTTTTGTCCCTGATAAACTTTTTTCGAAAAATTCTTTTGTTAAAGATTGCCTCAATTTAGAATTTTCTTTTCTTAAGGTTTCGGTCTCCTTAAACAAACTTTCGACTTTTTCTTCTAGTGTCTCTACAGAAGCACCAATGGTGCTTGCAACAGATTTTATGAGGTGATTTCGTTTGTTGATTAGGTCATAAGCCACACGGCCAGTCACTGCCTCAATTCTTCGAATTCCTGCTGCTGCACTTCCTTCACCAGTAATAATAAATGTACCGATGTCTCCTGTCTCTTCCACATGGGTACCACCGCATAATTCGTAGGAAAAAGCTTCATTATTTCCGATCGTAATTGTACGAACGACTTCTCCATATTTTTCACCAAACAGCGCCATGGCACCTTCTGAAATTGCATCGGATAAAGATTTATGAGTGATGTTCAGGTGGTGGTTTTCTAATATCGCATCATTCACTCCTCTTTCGATTACTTCTAATTCATCTGCAGTTAATCCTTCTGGATGAGTGAAATCAAAGCGAAGTCGATCAGGTGCGACCAAAGAGCCTGCCTGTCTGGCATGGTTTCCCAAGACCCGATGTAACTCTGCATGTAAAAGATGTGTGGCTGTGTGGTTCCTCATGATATCCAGTCGCCTTTTTCGGTCAACAATGGCAACAACAGGTTTATAAATTTCAACGGATCCTTTGGTAACAAGTCCAACATGAACAATCATTCCAGCAGCTGGCCGACGCATACTTTGGACCTCTATCTCAAATTCATTAGTAAATGAGATTATCTTGCCAGTATCAGAAACCTGACCACCTGATTCCACGTAGAAACTGGTCTTGGGCAAAAGAATTTCTACCTTATCGCCTTCTTGCACTTCTTGAACGGAAATTCCATTTTTAAATAAACCTATTATTTCACTTTCAAAGACCAAATCCCGATATGGATCATACAAAACACCAGTCTCGGAAATTTTATTAGCTAATACTAATTGGTCAAATGCCATTCTATAAATGTCGACATCATCGTTTCCCATAAGACCAAAAGTTTTTCCTGCACCAGAATCTAGACGATGTTGCTCCATTGCATTCTTAAATCCAGTTTCATCCACATCAAAGCCATGCTCTCGGGCAATATCTCTGGTTATTTCTAATGGAAGACCATGGGTTGCATATAATTCGAAGGCTTCATTTCCTGTAATCATTTTTTGATTATTAGTGGTCAAATTCTCAAAAATTTCATCTAAATTACGTAATCCGGCTTCCAATGTCTTTTGAAAACGTTCTTCTTCCCTGGTTATGTTAGTAAGTATGGCTTCCCGATTGCGAGCTAATTCAGGATATGCATCACCATAATTTTTGATAACTTCATTCGCGACCTCTGCTAAAAATGGTTTATTCAGGCCAATTTTTCCACCGAATCTGGCAGCTCGTCGAATAATCATTCGACATACATAATTTCGACTGGTATTACCTGGTACAACCCCATCAGCAATTAAAAATGTAGCAGCGCGTGCATGGTCAGCAATCACTCTGAATGGAGTATAGTTCGATTCAACCTGTTCATCGGACAGGCCGGAAATAACTTGAACCCTTTTAATCAGACTCGCCAACAAATCAATTTTATAGTTCGAATTTACATTTTGAAGTACCGAAACAATTCTTTCAAATCCCATACCTGTATCAACATGGGTTTCCGGAAGAGGTTCCAACTTAATCTCATTCAGTCGATTGTATTGTATGAAAACATTATTCCATAATTCCAGAAAACGATTACAGTCCCCATTTACCTTGCAGACGTGACCAGAAATATTTTTTTTATCACAAAATTCTTCTCCTCGATCAATGTGGATCTCAGAACAAGGTCCACAAGGACCAGTTTCTGCCATTTCCCAAAAATTTTCTTTTCTTCCAAAGTAGAGAACATGGTCTTCTTCTATTCCAGGCTGCTGTAGCCAAATAGATGCAGCTTCATCATCTGTAGGAATTTCATTTTTCTCATCTTTAAAAACCGTTACCCAAAGTTTTTGTTTATCCAATCCCCAAACATCTGTCAACAATTCCCATGCCCAACTTAATGCTTCTTTTTTATAATAATCGCCAAAGGACCAATTCCCTAACATTTCAAAAAATGTATGGTGCCAATCATCTCTACCAACATCATCCAAATCATTATGTTTTCCTGCTACACGCATACATTTTTGTGAATTCACAGCTCTTTTATAAGGTCGTTTATCCGTTCCCAAAAACACTTCTTTAAATTGGACCATACCAGCATTCGTAAATAATAATGTTGCATCTCCTCCTGGCACTAAAGAGGAAGAAGTAACAAATGTATGTCCTCTTTCTTTAAAGAAGTCAATAAACGATTTCCGAATTTCATTTCCACTAAAGATTTTTTGCATGTAGACTCCAAATAAAAAATGGGCAAAATTAATTTGCCCATCATTATAAGCGATCAAACAGGCGCTGGCAATATTACCTGGACATGGCTAACTTGATTACACTACCTTTATTATCCATAGTAAGCCTGGCAATTTGATAATATCGGTTTTTGTTAATCTGCATTGGATTCCGGACTGTGACCACAAATTTATCATTTAATACTTTCGCCTTTGAATGAAGTTGATCTTTCGAACTCTTATATCGAGATGATCCCATTTGTAATCGGCTCATTTTTACATCTGCATTATCAATTCCCGGTAGATACGATTTTAAGGATGATTTCACCTGATTCATAGTTTCCTCAGGAATGTCCAAAATTGATCCTCCATTTTTATGGTCACTTATTATTTTTATCCTTTCCGGATGTTCTATTAAATTTGCTCGCTTAATTTGAATTTCCTTCCCTTCATAAATGAAAAACGGATCACCATAATAAACAAATTGAATTAATGTTTTTTGATCTTCCCCATCCAGATATCCCTGTCGTTTCATCATTTCTTGTACAAATGCAATTTTTGCTCGTTGGAACGACTCGCCAACCAGGTATCCTTCTCGAATATGTTGCCAGAATAATTGTGCAAATAAATCGGCAGCAATTAATGGAGGGGCTACAGAACCATACGAAGTACTCGTTGAACCAATCACAACATTTGTACCGATGGATAAGTATTTTAATGCGATGGATTCGTTTTCATTTTTTCCAAAGACATGTCCACCATAACACGCCTCAGTAAGAACAACTTTTGGAGATTTTCCATTGGATATTAAATCTTCTGGAGTTAATGCAACAGGATAATCATTTCCTGGTGGATCCAGATAATCTCTTTGACCAAACCATTCGGGACGGTCAACAACACCATGTAAATTAAAATATCCAAAATCACTTCCCACCAAATCCTGTTTTGTTAAATTTAGTTTTTTGTCATTAGGAGAAACAAACAAAGATTTTGTTTCACCTAAAGTTTTATATACTGTAGAAGAAGATTTTTTCCAAACGGAAGCTGAATATCCGACACTGGATAAATATTTATAAGTGAAAATATTAGTGAATGATCGAACGATTCTATCCCACACATTATTTACTGATTTTGGTTGCATATGGAATTTGACAATTTGCCTCAGTTGTTGAATCAACAAACCCGCATCTTGTCCTTTTTCTCCAATAATTCGTCCTAATGGCCAATTTGTCAGGAAATAATTGTTATCTACTGATCCATATGGATTGTCAGAATAAATTTCATCATCAACATCATCGGTCGGATTTGGCAATCGATGAAATGGAACTACTTCATTTCCGCCCACTATCAGCATCGCACCGATACGTTCACCTCTTTTTGCGAGCACTTTATCTAAATCATGGATGGCTACTTTAATTTTCCAGGGGTCAATCACGGTGATTGGGGCTAAATTTAATTTCTGCTGTAATTTTGTATCATCTGGAATGAAAATCACGCTATCCCAACCAGGTTTCTTTTGCATAATTAGATTTATTTGAGAAACCAATTGGAAAATTATATTGTATGTTTGTTCACCATATTGTTGGATCATTCCCGCTTTTGTAGTCATGATCACGTACACAGGAAAACGTCCATCAATTCTTCCCGTAAATTCTTTCTTGATGGATTTTGCTATCCTTTGGAATTCTTTTTCTGCTTCCTTAAAAGCCTCACTTCTTTCCGATCCTGAATAATTTTTATTAACAATTTCAGATTCTTCATTAAAAACATATTTAGATTCTTCAACTTTTCCTTCAGGTAGACGATTCCATCCCATATCTGAGGCGACTTCAATTGGAACTTGAAAATCAAATCGTATTGAAAGATCATCAGGCCATAAAGGTAAAAACACATGTTGATCGCCCCATAAGCGACGGGCAATCTGACCAGCAGAGTCTCTTGCAACGCAATCATGTAAAAGATTAACAGATTCTTCTTCTTCACCCGTTTCTAATAATTGTTCAGACAGAACTAATTTATAGAATAAGGTATTTGGCCATTTTTTCTGATAAATTTCCGCCAAATTTCTTAGTGCTGTGGTATCTTTCTGAAAATAAATAGATTTAAGATGAAATAAATTAATGATTGGATTATCTAATTTTAAGGACAAAATCCTTACCATTAAATCACTTGCATTTTCATACTTTTCTTTTCCTAAGGATTTCTTTACAACACGTAATGCTGGACTCCATCCAGGCAACAACCCTTTATTTTGAACAGCCCCTCCGAGAACATAAATACATGCTAAAGATAAATCTCGCTCTTCATCTTTGATGGGCAATTGGATAAACAATTCATGAGCTGCCAAAAACTCTGGGTCAGTTTCGATTAGTTTTCGAGTTAATTCAAGAGCTAATTCGTTTTGCTTTTCTTTTTGATAAAACAAAGCAAGATAGTATTGAATAGTCAAATCT
>DAOUGX010000481.1:0-2858 GCA_034428855.1 Anaerolineaceae bacterium
TGAAATTTCTCATCACAGGTGGAGCAGGTTATATTGGCAGCACGGTGGCATCCGCTCTGGAAGACGCAGGGCATACCCCGATCATCATGGACTCATTGGTGACCGGCCGGGTGGAGTTCACCAGAGGGCGCATATTCTATCAGGCCGACATTGCTGATGCAGATGCTTTGCAGCGTATCTTTACCGATCACCCGGATATTCAGGCCTGTCTGCATTGCGCGGCACTGATCGTGGTTCCGGAATCCGTCACCGAACCCTACCTGTATTACCGCGAGAATGTGGCCAAATCGCTGGAGCTATTCATGAACCTGCACAAACTGGGTTGTGACCGCGTGGTCTTCAGTTCCTCAGCGGCCATTTATGCACCCGTACCTGGCTTCATGGTCACCGAGCAATCCTCCTTACTGCCGAGTAGCCCGTATGCCCGCACCAAATACATGATGGAAATGGTGTTGAGTGATTTCTGCCAGGCGTATGGGATGCAAGGCATCGCCCTGCGTTACTTCAATCCGATTGGTGCTGACCCGAAAATGCGCACCGGTATTCATGTCAAAGAGCCCAGTCATGTGCTCGGTAAACTGGTGGATACCGCTCTGGGTATCAACCCTGAATTCCACATCACCGGAACGGAATACGAGACCCGCGATGGCACCGGTATCCGCGATTATATCCACATCTGGGATCTGGCCAGAGCGCATGTGCTGGGATTAACCGACTTCGACGCAGTCTTTGAACGTGCTGGCCATCCGGAAGACAATTACCTGGTCATCAACCTGGGCACCGGCTTTGGCGTGACCGTGCGTGAACTGGTGACTGCCTTTGAACGCGTATATGGGCAGATTATTCAAAAACGGGATATGCCTCCACGCCCTGGTGATGTGGCTGGTGCGTATGCCAATGCGGATACTGCATTGCGTTTGTTAAATTGGAAGGCAGAATTACCGATCGAACAGGGAATAACCGATGCACTGCGCTGGGGAGAGATCCGCAACCAGATTTTGCATTGGGCTTGAAACCGGGATAATTTCTAAAAAAACTCATCGGACATTTTGGTCAATTGTCAGCACATTTGGTGACAAAAGACCGCTATCACCCGATTAAAATTGTGCTATTCTTGGCAACAGAAAACTTTGACAAATTTTATCTACCATGGCTGAAAGGATTAGACTATGACACACGTAATTATTGCTGATGAATGTTTGATGTGTGGGGCTTGTGAATCAGAATGTCCAGAAAATGCAATCTCTGAAGGCGACGGTTACTTTGTAATTGACGCTGAACTTTGCCAGGATTGTGGTTCCTGCGTGGACGTTTGCCCGAACGAAGCCATTCGCCCGGCATAACAAACAACCATATTTAATGAAAATGGAAGAGGCTGGATTTCCAGTCTCTTTTCATTTTTAGAACGAGTTTTCCACAATTAGACTCACTTATCCACAGATTTAGGGGTAGTTATCCACAGTTTTCCACATTCATCAAGTTTAGGATTGCTCAATCTGATATATTAATTCGAAGAATCCCTATTTATCCACAATTTTTTATCAGTTATCCACAAAAATTCGATCGTTTCTTGAAGTTTATCCACAGGATAGGTATCCACAGAATTAGTATCCATAGAAAAATCCACTGAAAATTAAGAGGTTTATTTTTAATCACTTTCAGTTTGTGGAAAACAAAGGATTTTTTTAATTTGATGGTTTAATTAATGGAAGGGAAAGATTTCATCCCAAGATCGGATATTAAACAACACCATAAGGAGAGACGATGAAAAAATATATCACAGTAGCCGGTAACATTGGTGTTGGAAAATCCACACTGGTGGAGATGATCTGCCAGCGGATCGGTTTTCATCCTTTTTACGAGCCAGTGACTGAAAACCCCTATCTGGCAGATTTTTATGCCAACATGAATGCCTGGAGTTTTCACTCACAGATTTTCTTTCTGACGCATCGCATCCGTCTTCATCAGCAGTTGATACTGTCGCCTGGTTCAGTGATTCAGGATCGCAGTATATATGAGGATGCAGAAATTTTTGCCCGCAATCTGTTTTTACAGGGGAAAATGGACGAACGCGATTACCATACCTACCATGCGTTGTATGAAACCATGACTGAATTTTTAATTCCCCCTGATCTGGTTATTTATTTACGCGCCTCGGTCCCGACGTTAATAAACAGAATCAAACAACGCGATCGCTACTACGAGCAAGACATCCCGGAAGATTATCTCAGCCAATTAAATACACTGTATGAAAGCTGGATCGAACACTTCACCTTCTGCCCGGTACTGATGGTACCGGCCGACTCACTGGATTTTGTAAAACACCCCCGACATCTTGACCTGATCGTATCTAAAGTGGAAGAAAAACTCACCGGAAAAGATGAGGTGAGATTTTATCCGGAAGAGGTAAATCAAGTATAAATTATAAAAAAGAGGGATTAGCGCGGTTCGACGGTTAACTTAATCGCAGTTCTGACCTTTCCATCAATATCTACATCCACAAATTCAGGAATACAAACAACCGGGATACCATCTTCAGCCAGGTATCCTTTCGCAAGCACCAAGGCCTTGACTGCCTGATTAATGGCACCGGCACCAATTGCCTGCACTTCGGCACGATGATGTTCACGCACTACTCCAGCGATCGCTCCCGCGACTGCAGCCGTACGTGAGTTTGCTTTTACTTTAATGACGTCCATTGTAGCTCTCCTTGCCTGGTTTCTAAATATCAACGTTCAACGATAAGCAAACATATGTTTATAAAAACAATAAAAGTTTAATTGATTGTACAAGAAATAAATACAAAAAACAAGTTGTCTGAACATAGACTATACAAAGATAGTCTATTTCTTAAATAG
>DAOUGX010000482.1:0-2220 GCA_034428855.1 Anaerolineaceae bacterium
CGCAGGGATGCGATAGCTGCTGCTTCTTCTTCAAACCTTTTCATAAAAGATGGATCATTACTCAGATGCGGATGTACCATCTTTATTGCAACAACCCGCCGTAAATTTGGATCCATTGCCTTATAGACAGATGACATACCCCCCTGACCAAGGAGTTCCTCAATTTTGTATCGACCACTTAATGTTTGACCAATCCAACTTGTATTCTTCATGATTGACAGCCTTTCTTGTACTGGAAGAACAATATTCCGATAAATTTTGATGATGAAATCGATGGGTGAATATGATTAATCTCAATTATCAATATTATTTGTAGAAATACAAGAAAAACAAAGTTGTCACATTAATTCTTTTTTTCGTAACTCTTTTTTTTTCATGGTGTTTTTGAAAATCAGACAATCACCTGATGAGTTGTCTTAATATTGCTTATTTGTGCTGGCGTGAGTCGGCACCCCTGGGACAACCCACTTTTCACACGAACCTGTTATTAGAAATAATACCAAAACAGGTTGGTTCAGTATTTCTGTTTTCAGTTTCAGGTGCTGAAAATTACTCTTTGGAGGTAAAGAATATGTCAGTTCAAAAACCAGTAGCCATTGTGGGGATCGGAGCAATTATGCCAGACGCTCCAACCGTATCTCAATTCTGGGAAAATATCCTCAATAAACATATTTCCATTAAGGATGTTCCATCAGATCGTTGGGATGTAAATCTCTATTACCACACAGATCCGTCCATTCCAGATAAGACCTATAGCAAAATTGGTGCCTGGGTCACAAATTTCGAATTTAATCCGATTAAAATGCGAATTCCCATCCCACCCACGGTACAGGCTCAAATGGATCTGACCCAACAATGGGGAATCGCAGCGAGTTATCAGGCTCTCAGTCATTATGGGTACCCACAAAGATCATTTGACCCGGAAAGAACAGCGGTCATTCTGGGAAATTCGAATGCCGGAGAACGCCATTATCGCACCACCATGCGTATTCTTTTGCCTGAGTACGTACAGGCGCTGGAGCAAACAGAAAGTTTTCGAAACTTGCCACCCTCTGTGAAGCAACAGATTATTGAAAGTTTTCAAAATAATATCCGCAAGCAGGTACCTGAGATCACAGAAGATACCATGTCTGGCGAACTCTCCAATATCATCGCGGGTCGAATCGCTAATGTTTTCAATTTCAACGGGCCCAATTTTGTCACTGATGCTGCCTGTGCTTCTTCCCTGGCGGCTATTCAGGCAGCAGTACATGGGTTGAATGATTTCCAGTACGACGTGGCGCTGGCTGGTGGAGTAGACCGGAATATGGGTCCTGAATCATATGTCAAGTTCTGTAAAATTGGTGCCCTCAGCGCGGATGGTTCTCGCCCTTATTCGGATGGTGCCAACGGTTTTGTCATGGGCGAAGGAACTGGTATTTTTCTCCTAAAACGCCTGGCAGATGCAGAACGTGATGGCGATAAGATTTACGCCGTCATCCGTGGAATTGGATCCAGCTCAGATGGAAAAGGCAAAGGTATCACCGCCCCCAATCCGGTGGGCCAACAAAAAGCCATTGAACGAGCCTGGAAAAACGCAGGGGTTACCCCTGCCAGTGTCGGTTTAATTGAAGGACATGGAACCTCCACCCGCGTCGGTGATGTGGTGGAAGTAAATAGCTTGAATGAAATCTTCGGTAAATTTGGACTTTCAGCTGGAAGTGTTGCCTTAGGATCCGTTAAATCCAACATTGGACACTTGAAAAGCGCTGCCGGTGCTGCTGGTCTGGCAAAAGTTGCTTTTGCCCTCGACCAGAAAGTACTACCACCCTCTGCCAACTTCAAGAAACCAAATCCCAATATTGATTTTGACCATATGCCATTTTTTGTCAACACGCAGGCTCGCGCCTGGGAAAAACCAGTGGGGGAAATTCGACGAGCAGGTGTCAGTTCTTTTGGTTTCGGAGGTACAAATTTCCATGTGGTAGTTGAAGAATATGTACCGGGTATGCATGGCGATTCCCAACCGGTATTCAGTATACCCGCGGTCACCAGCCAGTCAGTGGAAGTCAAATCCACCTCAGTACCTGTCGCAGCTGTCCAAAAATCTTCAGTTCAAAACGAGGAAGTTAAAGCCTTTGTTTTGGCTGCTGTCAGTGAAAAAACTGGTTATCCAGCGGAAATGTTGGATGTAGAATTGGATCTGGAAGCAGATTTAGGTGTTGATACTGTCAAACAAGC
>DAOUGX010000483.1:0-3739 GCA_034428855.1 Anaerolineaceae bacterium
CGAGGGTTCGGATCCGGGTACAACCGCACGTGCTTTGCTTGCATTTTCTCTTAATGAGATTGATCCAAACCAATTTGTCAGTTCCGAAGGAAAAACACCGGTTGATTACCTTTTGGATACTTACCAGAATTATATTTTTGATGATAATGGTCTCTTATTTCCTGGTAACGGTGGTTTGATTTTGGCAGGCTTGTCTCTTTATCAGGTAGCTCCAGAAGAACTTTCTGCCCAGTTGCTGGAAACATTGCAAACGGATGGGAGTTTCAGCACCACGGCAACCAAGGATTGGAGTTCTGGCGCAGTCACCGACCTTAATCAGGCATTGGTCATACTCGGGTTGGCTGCGCATAAAGATACAATTCCAGCTTCTTCCATAGAATATCTCCTCGGGAAACAATTGGAAGATGGAACCTGGGATAATGGTTTTGGATCGGATCCGGATACAACCGCTCTGGTTATCATCGCCTTACTAGCCAGTGGTCAGGTGGATGATCAACATCCAGCCATTCAAAAGGCTCTGCAGTATTTCAAAGACAATCAACTGGATAATGCAGCCTGGCGACCTGCCTGGGATACGAGTGAATTCAACGTGGACACAACGGGCTGGATCACATTAGCACTCACGAGTGTAGGAGAAGATCTTTCAAATTGGTCAAAAAATGGATCCAGCCCTCGTGATACACTCAAAACTGCTTTTCAACAGGATGGAAGTATCGGTACCGGATTTATCAATGTATACTCGACTGTCGAAGCTTTATTGGGTTTTGCAGAGAAACCTATTATTTCTCCACTGAGCAAAGTTGATGTTTCACCTCAAAAAGCTGGTCTGGTCGTTACCTTACCAGATGGCAGTTCACTACTCCGCTGTGTTGAATTTACAGGCGAGACGATCAGTGGATTTGAATTGCTGGAAAAATCAGGACTCGCCTTAGAAACAAGTTTTGATCCATCCAAGGGAAATGCAGTCTGTGGAATTGAAGGACAGGGTTGTGGCAATGACAATTGTTTTTGCGGAGTCCCTGATTACTGGTCGTATTGGCATCTGGATGGTGCGGAATGGTCATATTCCCAATGGGGCGCAAATACATACGAAGTCCGGTCAGGAACTGTTGACGGCTGGAGTTGGGGGGACCAACCTCCTGCTCTTTCCAGTTTTGAGGAAATTTGTGCAGAGAACCCCCTCTTATACTTGCCTGCTGTCGTCAAAGAGGACCAGGAACCAACCAGTTCTATTCTGTTACCGCTGGTAGAGAACGCTGGAGATTCCGAAGAGTTGTCTTCAACCCCTAAGCCAACCGAGTCTCAAAATGCTCCGATCCAAAATAATCCACAATATTTTGTGTTTGGTGCAGTCATTCTGATCCTGGTCGTGGTTCTGGTGTTGGTTCTTCGGGAAAAACGAAAGAATTGAAAGATAAACTGCTGACCGGTTTGATTTATATACTTACCACCGGATTAGGTGTTTTTGCCTATGTGTATCCGTTAATGGAACCTTCCCATGCAGGTTTAGTGAGCTCAAACCGTCAGAATGAATTACCCTTGATGATGGCGATGATTCTGGCTTTGTGTTCAATCGTTTTGATATACGAAATACAACAATATCGATTGAACACAAAATTAATTGCTCTCCTAGGGATATTAATCGCGATCAATTCCACTCTGCGCTTCATCGATCTGACCTTGCCGGTTCTGGGAGGTTTCAGTCCTGTCTTTTTCCTGATTCTGATCACTGGTTATGTGTTTGGTGGAAGAATGGGCTTTCTAATGGGGTCTTTGACCATGCTGGTATCGGCATTAATCACGGCTGGTGTTGGTCCCTGGTTACCCAACCAGATGTTGACAGCCGGTTGGGTTGGACTTTCAGCCACAATTGTCCGAAAGCTGGTTTTACTCACGCACCAGGAAAACAAACCATCTGAATTTTTATTATTGTTAATTTTTGGGTTTCTATGGGGTTATCTGTACGGAGCCATCACCAATTTATGGTTCTGGCCATTTCTTTTAAACCCCAGCAACCAGCAATTTGTTCCCGGTTCCAGTTTAATCACATCTATGCGAAATTATGGAGTGTTTTACGTAGCGAGTTCTTTCCTTTGGGATACCACCAGGGCAATCGGCAATGTTTTATTGATTCTGTTTTTTGGCAAAGCAACCATTAAAGTTTTGCGCAGATTTCAAAAGCGTTTTTATTTTACTCAATTGGGTGAGGATAGGTAATTTTATGCTCATTCACACCTATGCCTGGCTCGTTTGGCTCATATCCGGATTAGTAGTTCTAACCACCACCCGCAATCCTTTGCTTTTAATTCTTGTTGATTTTGTCCTGGTTATTTTCCAGGTATGGATCTCTCCTCCGGGAAGAAAAAGCCTGCAGATGCTGATACGATTTGGAGGATCGGTACTGACTCTTTCCACCGTACTGAATATGTTGATTTCACGATTTGGGGAAACGATCTTATTCAAATTACCCGGCACCATACCGCTCCTGGGTGGAAACTTTACTTTTGAAGCATTGATTTATGGTTTGACGAATGGTCTGGTATTGATTGGTATTTTTACCTTATTTATGATCCTGAATCAGGTGGTTTCCGTCCACTCACTGGTGCGATTAATCCCGCAGGCGTTTCATCCAGTCGCCGTTGTGACCACCATTGCTCTGACCTTTATCCCTGCGTCTCAAAAACAGTTTGAAGCCATTCGGGATGCACAGGCGATTCGCGGTCAACAACTGAAGAAAATTAAGGATTGGTTACCACTGATCATTCCATTGCTCATCGGCGGTCTGGAGCGTGCCATGCAAATTGCTGAAGCAATGACAGCAAGAGGTTTTACGGCTCAATCCAACCGGAAAATATCCAGATTCGAAAAGATACTCCTTCCAGCGTCGTTAATTTTTATCATTGCAGGTTGGATTCTTGAACTATCTGATTCTTTATCCTTTCCTGGTTATTGGCTGATCGTTGTTGGCATTGCGTTTTTAATAATCCTGTTTACCATCAGCGGAAAAAGCGTGAAGAAAACGAACTATTCCCGGGAATTGTGGACGCCTGCTTCCACCTGGGTGCTTATTTCCACGCTACTTCTCGCTGTTATATATATACTTCCCTTACCTGGAAATTCTTTTTTAACGTATGATCCATATCCTGTAGTGAAATTACCGGTTTTCCCGATTTTGCATGGTGTATTTATTATGATGTTATTCATGCCATTGATGTTTTGGAAAGGATCTTCAGATGCTCAGGATTAATCATCTGACATACCGGTATCCTGGAGCGAATCTCGATGCATTGCAGGTGGACGAACTTCATGTGCCTGCTGGAAAATTCTGCCTTGTCGTTGGAGAATCAGGTTCAGGTAAATCGACACTCTTACGCCTGATTAACGGGTTGGTTCCGCATTTTACCGGTGGTTCGGTCCGTGGAGATATTGTTGTGGCAGGTATGGACCCGATTAAACTGGGTCCGCAAGACATGAGCAGGGAAGTTGGATTTGTATTTCAGGAAGTGGAAAATCAATTTGTAGTGGAAATTGTCGAAGATGAAATTGCTTTCTCCATGGAACAGGCAGCTTTTTCCTCAGTGGAAATGCATAAACGGGTACAACAAATTCTTCAGACACTTAATCTGGAACATTTGAAAAAACGCAGGGTAGATTCTCTTTCAGGTGGTGAAACCCAAAAAATTGCCATAGCAGCTGCCTTGGTCATGCAACCAAAAATATTGGTATTGGATGAACCCAC
>DAOUGX010000484.1:0-4225 GCA_034428855.1 Anaerolineaceae bacterium
AAATATTGACCCCATTGGAGTACCCATTGCATTAAAGGTGATAGTTGTTCCGGTAAAAATGCTGGAATCAGAAAAGCAATCCCAATGGTGATGGCAATCATCATACTGGAAATCAAATCGATCCAGGAAATCAATTCAAATTTTGGTTTAACTTCCACATGCACTTGTTCAAGAAATAATTGGCTAAAATCAACTGGTAATTCAGCCAGCGGTTCACAACGAATTGCATCATCGATCAACTGATCAAACGTTCCCTCATTTATGCGATCCATGTGTATACCTCCTGTTTAGAAACTAAGAGTTCTTTTAATTGAGCTTTTGCTCGAAAAATAGTTGTTTTCACGGTACCAATAGGCATTTCCATCACCTCGGAAATTTCCTGATAAGATAGATCCTGTTGAAATCGTAATGAAAGCACCAACCGGTAAACCTCAGGTAATTTGTTTAACTGTTGGTGAATGAATTCGCGTAATTCAGATTGATCGCTTATGTGATCCAACATGGAACCAACCGGTATTTCAAGATCATCATTTTCGATGGAAAGGTTGTTCTTTTCAACATATAAACGTGGATATCGGTCGTAGCATAGATTCATTAATATGCGATACAACCATGTCCGAAACCCGGACTCACCTCGGAAATTTTTAATTCCTTTCCAGGCGCGAATAAAGGTCTCCTGGGTCACATCCTGTGCTTCCTGTGAATTGGATACAGCTCGCAGAGCCAGATTATAAAGAAACAACTGATGCTCCTTTACCAATTGGGCAAATGCATGCGGGTCACCGGCGATGGCGCGTTCTATTATTATTGGCTCATTGATGAATTCAGTCATAGTCATTTTGTATTTTAGACCTATTTTAAGTGAAAAAGGTTTCAAATTGTAAATAACAAATCCTCAAATTAGGTAGAGGATATAAAACCAATTTGTCCTTTTACGAATTTGAAACAAATTTTACGGATCTCCGGTCAAAGTTAGTGATAAAAAAATAAAAAATTCCAAAAGTTTTCGGAGGTAATATGAAATTAAAATGGTTATGGACAATTTTGTTGGTAATCATGATTGTAATGGTTTGTGGATTAATCGTATCTGTGTTAGGAATCGGAATATATTCCTTTACTGGTGTTTCTTCAGTATCAAACTCAGCCGGATCCGTCATTGATAATATATTCAGCGGTGGTGCGTTTAATAATCCTGATATCTCTGTGGAGACAACAGAAGAAAAAACTTTTCTGACTGGCAGCGAAGAGATTACACTGGTTGTGGAAAACCGATTTGGTGATGTGATCGTTCAAGGAAAAGACACGGATGAAGTATTTATGTCAGCTGTAAAAACTGCCTGGGGAATCACGGAAGAAAATGCTTTTGAAAATATGGATTTACTTCAATATGAAGTTGAAGAGTCACCGGGAATGTTGACCATTCGTGTATTGGAACCCGCAAAAATTGTGAATATGCCCGGCACGATTGATTTTAAAATGGATATTCCGATTAATTCCAACATCACATTCAGTACACAGAATGGAGACCTGTCTGCAGGAAATGTAAAAGGTACTGTTGATCTGGATACAAGTTTTGGGAATGTTGATATCAAGGACGTCCAGGATGGTGAAGTAAAAGCGGAAACACAAAACGGAAACATTACCTTAAGGGGAATTAATATCCAGGATTATCCGATAGTAGCGGAGTCTGCTTTTGGAGATATCAATATTTTCCAGGTGGTTGCCAGCAGTCTGAATGTTTCGATCACCAATGGCAGAATGAATTTAGAAAATATTATGATCTCGGGTGATATTAATCTATCCAATGACTTTGGAAATATTGGATACCGCAGTGGCCAGGCGAAAAACCTGACGATTAACTCCACCAACGGTACGATCACGCTAAACGGTTTGACTATTGATCAAATATTAATTGCCCACACCGATTTTGGAGATCTGGATCTGGTTGAAACATTGGCTGCAAGTTATGACCTGTTAACAAAAAATGGACGGATCGGGGTAGACGGAGCAGATCAGGCAGTTATTAAAGCAACCACTGACTTTGGTAATATTGATATGAAAAATCTGGTTTTCGTAACTCTGGATCTGGAAACGAAAAATGGATCTGTTCAGTTGAATGGAAGCCTTGCACAGGAAGATCATACCATCTACTCAGATTTTGGCAGTATCACTTTGGTCATGCCAGCCGATCAATCCATTGGATGTGACCTGAAAACGAATTTTGGATCCATCAACTCAGAATTTGATCTGACACTGAGTGGTTCAATCGATGAAAAACACCTGGTAGGAACAATAAACGCAGGCAGTGGTCTTTTGAAGATTGAAACCCAAAATGGCAATATTACTCTTGAAAAAGCTTTGGTAGTGGAGGAAAAATGAACGCTGCAATGACCTTAATTCTGGCTTGTTTGGGCATATTCGGTTTCTTTATCCTTTTGTTCGGTTTCTTGCTGATGTTCCGATACATCAGTTATCGGGAAAAAATGAAATTAGCTGAGAAAGGTATTTATCCTCAAGTTATACCTCATACCAAACCTAAACGAGGATTATTGATAGCTGGCTGGATCATTAGTATTATTGGCTTCATTGCCACGATTGTCTTCTGGTTGTTTGGAATCAGTTTTACAGGCTCTCGATATGGGTTTGGTTACCCACTTGGTCTGGGTCCATGGGTCTTATTAGGATTATTTCCATTCCTGCTGGGATTAATCCTGCTTCTGATGTATGTACTCCGATCTCCTTCCCAGGATAATTTTCAACAGTTAGACAGGAAAAATACTTCCCCGGAAGAATCGGAGATTTCTGGGGATGTTGTGAAGACAGATCATTCAGAAGTGTTGTAAAGTCATTCATCTGATTGATGAATTGTTCAGCGAATTCAATCAAATAAAAACGCGTTGAGGTCTCATCCCGACGCGTTTTTTTTACTATAATTATTCCATTCATGTGCATTAAGGCGGTTTGATGAGATTTCTTTTTGCTACTTTAGGTAGTTATGGAGATGTTTTTCCTCTGTTGACGATGGGAAAAGACCTGCAGGAAAGGGGGCACTCAGTTACGATCGTTGCCAATCCTTTGTTTCATGCGATTGTGAATGAGGCTGGATTAAGTTTTTTGCCATTGGGAGTGGAAAATGATTACTTTGATGAAATTCAAAATCCGGATATCTGGCATCCCACCCGCGGGTTTCGACTCGTGGTTGAATATGGGATTTTACGGATGCTCAAGCCATTGTACGAGATCATCAATCAATTTGACCCGCTCAATACCGTAATTGTCTCTTCTGCCTTATTATTGGGCTCCCATATTGCTCATGACAAACATGGTTATCGCTTTTGCACTTTTCATTTACAACCAGGTTTAATTCGATCATTATTTGCACCCCCTGTCCTGAGCTTTCCAGCATTACCAGAATTGACTCCTGCCTGGATGGTCAATGGATATTACTGCAGTATGGATCGATTTTTCATCGATCCATTATTAAGACCGATCAATGATTTTCGTAAGCAACTTGGGTTACCCAAAATTACAAGATTTTTTAATCAATGGATTCATTCCCCGCAATTAAATCTGGGATTATTCCCGGAATGGTTTGCTCCTCTGCAAAATGATTGGCCAATCAACACCCGATTGACAGGGTTTATTCCCCATGTATCTGAGGAACGGTTATTAAGCTCAGAAACCATATCTTTCCTTCAAAAAGGACCACCACCTCTGGTTTTTACAGCTGGTACAGCCATGCTCCATACGGAAGAATTCTTCCAAACGGCTATCCAAGCAACCCGAAAACTTAATCAAAGAGCCATATTATTGACCCGGTTAAGAGAGCAGTTACCTGCCCAACTTCCAGAATTTATTCATCGAGCTGCGTTTGAACCTTTACAGGAATTATTAACCAAAAGCTCTGCCTTTATATACCACGGTGGAATTGGTTCTTTAGCGCAGGCGTTGGCGGCTGGAGTTCCACAACTGGTCATGCCGATGAGTCTTGACCAGCCGGATAATGCAGCCCGCATCAAGAAATTAGGGGTTGGCGATTTTGTGATGCCCAATCAATTTAAACCAAATGTGGTGGCAGGAAAATTAGATTTGTTGCTGAACAATCCGATTGTGCACGAACAGTGTTGTCAATTGGCTGGAAAAGTTGATTTTGGGAAAGCCAGGTCCGAAACCTGTGATTTACTGGAGAAATTTGCAGCCAATAATTTAGAACAGCGTTGACCTT
>DAOUGX010000485.1:0-1531 GCA_034428855.1 Anaerolineaceae bacterium
GTCACCGAAATTGATCCATATCGTATCGAAGTAGCCAGGAAATGTGGTTTGACAGTCTGGAATCCTAACGAAGTGGATATTCCCACCATGATCTCAGAATATACTTATGGTCGTAAAGCAGATATTGTCATCGAAGCAACTGGAAATGGATTTGAGCAGGCACTAAAATGCGTTACTCCTGGTGGAAAAGTTTTACCATTTGGTATGGACTCCAGTATTACTGCCAAGGTGGTTCCGAATGAGATTACCCGTTGGGCAACAAAAATCATAGGCTTATATCTGGGTCAAAACACCATGGTGCCCTCCATACGAATTTTCCGAGAGAATCGCATTGATATGAGCAATTTCTTCACCAAAGTAATTTCATTGGAAGATGGGATGTCAGCTTTTGAGGATTTAGGTCTGGATTTGAAGACCTTGGAGAGAATTCCAAAGAAAGCAATGAAAATTGTGATGAAACCATAATTCTCCTTATTTTGAAAAGGGAGATAATGGTAGTTTTGCTTTCAATAACGATCCTTTCAAAGGAAAAAATCACGACATCGTCCATTATCTCCCCAAAAGGAAAACAAATGAAAAATAGAAAAGTCAACATCGCAGTAATAGGTACAGGCCGCATGGGAAGTGTGCATGTTGCAAATATCGTTCGGAGCATTCCGGAAGCAAATCTGGTGGCAATCTGTGATATCCGCCTGGAAGTTGCCCAAAAAGTAGCAGAAGATTTAGGAATTGAAAGGGTCGTGCAGGATTACCACGAATTGCTGCAGGATAAAAGCATTGAAGCGGTTCTGATTGCCACCAGCACCAACACACACGCTGACATAATCATTGATTGTGCCCGTGCAGGAAAACACATTTTCTGTGAAAAACCACTCGCTCTGGAGATAGATCGCATAGATGCAGCTTTATCAGCAGTTGAAAACGCCAATGTAAAGTTGCAGGTAGGCTTCAATCGCCGTTTTGACAGGAGTTT
Source organism: Anaerolineaceae bacterium (assembly GCA_034428855.1). Classification (GTDB taxonomy): domain Bacteria; phylum Chloroflexota; class Anaerolineae; order Anaerolineales; family Anaerolineaceae; genus UBA6170. The sequence continues at coordinate 974 of DAOUGX010000485.1, forward strand.
TCAGAAAGTTCGAGAAACAGTGCATTCCGGTCAAATTGGAAAACCCTGCATTTTGCGGATCACCAATCGTGATCCGGAGTTACCCAGCAAGGAGTTTTTAAAAGTATCTGGCGGAATGTTCCTGGATATGACCATCCACGACTTTGATATGGCTCGTTTTCAGATTGGTGAGGTGGATGAGGTTTATGCAATCGGAAATGTGTTGATTGATCCTGATTTAAATACATTCGGAGATATTGACACTGATATTGTTACCCTCAAATTTAAGAATGGTGCCATCGGAGCTATTGATAATAGCCGACAGGCTGTGTATGGGTATGACCAGAGACTGGAAGTATTTTGTCTGAATGGTGTTGCCAAAGCCGATAATCAAATGGAAAACACTGTTTCCACCGGTAATGCTGATGGATTTGCTACCAGCCGTTTACCATTCTTTTTCATGCAACGTTATGCACCATGTTATGTTGATGAGGTGAGGCAATTTGTGGAATGTGTGCGGGACGATCTCCCCACACCTACAACAGGAGAAGATGGTCGAATCGCCGTAGTATTAGGATA
>DAOUGX010000486.1:0-3653 GCA_034428855.1 Anaerolineaceae bacterium
CTTCCACAATAAAGGTAATTGAAAAACCAATTGCGAATAAGACCCAAATGATTCTGCGGAAATCACCAACCTCTTTCTTAAAGAAGATAATCCAGAACCAGATGACAACACAGGGTAAACCAAAGGCTAACACCTGATAATCAAATTTCCAAAGAATGCTACTTCCAGCGGCGGATATTAAAACCATCAGCACGGGTAACCAAATTTGCCCCAGATTTAGTTTTTTCCAATTTTTGTAATTCTTTGAGATGTTCAATTTGATTTCATCGATAAAGAAGCTGATCATCATCAATATGGAGAATCCAAAAACGACGAAATAGTCATTTAGAGGAGTTTTTGCCCCTTTCCAGATTTCTACCGAATTGTAGGCAGTTCTAAACCAATATGTATATGGTAGGTAGAGTATGATACTAACACCTATGAAAATAAGCGTGTATAAAAAGATACTTTTAACCTGCTGCTCAAAATTTAAAACTTTATCTTTTATAAACATCCAGACCACGGACAGAAAAGCTAAGCCAACAAAAACAGGGTAATCCCAGGTGTGAGTGACTCGATAAAAACCAAAAATCAGTCCGGCAAACAACAAAAACCATAATTGCTGGAACCAACGCTTTTTATGTAGTGGATCGAGTAATAATGAGATACACCAGGCAAATCCCAAAGCATAAAACGGCATGCTCAATAAGTGAGGATGTAAATCTGCATATAAAAAAGAAAAATAAGGAAACTCAGCAATAGGAGTGTCCGGTCCTTCTGGCAAAATTGGCCGGGATGCAGAAAAATACCATCGTCCTGGATTTCCCGGGAGATCCGCCTCACCTGAGAGAACAGACTTCGCTCCTGATAGCACAGATATGAATGTATTATCTGCTTCAACATCCTGAGTAATTTTGGAAACTTCGGGTAAATGCTTCCAAAGCAATTTAAACTGAAATAAATTCCCGATTATCAAAACCAATACCAGCACAAAAAATCCTGACAAATAAGCCCGCAGATTGATTCGTTTAAAGATTCTTTTTGACTTTCCAAATTCTGAGTTGTCTCTATCACTTTTTCTGGCTCCAATTCCTAGAAATAAATTGTAGCCAATCCCAAACAATCCGATTCCTGTCATGGCAAACCAGGTGGGTAGAATCAAATTGAATGCGATGGATGGCATGATTCCTAATAATTTGGTCGGAATTGCAGCAACGATAAATCCATAATAATAGTAATTAATATAATGGTCGGAAAACCAGGGATTTTGTGGTGGGAAATAAGCCGTTTTGTTTACCGCATTGAAAAAAGCAAATTCCATCGGTTTTTCTCCCCCATACCATGGTTGCCACAAATCTGGATTTCCGACACGTATATATAGACCATAGATAAAAAGCAATAAAAATAAAATCTCAAGGATGAGAACATGTTGCCAATAAGAATGGAAAAAATCCATAATCCTTTTTTTATTTTTATAAAAAAGCCATATATAAATGGATGCCAACAACACTACAAAAAATAAAATGGTTACCCTGCTAAAAGTCGTGATTTTTAGACTTCCAGAAAACCAGATTAACCAGGTCAAAACAATCAGTCCTACCATTCGAATCAAAGAATATCCTTTATCAGGCAGCGATTGAAAAACCACCATTGATATGGGTAAAGCAATCCAACCCAGGAAAAGGATTACCAAATACCAGACCACAACGGCAAGAATGGGATTTTGGTTAAGAACACTGGATCGGTTGAAGATTTCTGACCAGGTTCCACTTTTTGTCTGAATTGTGAGGCGATCTTCAGGCAACTTCAGACCATTTTCAGCTTTTGATACATCAATCGGGCGTTGAAAAATTACATTGTCTAAATCCACCTGATTGAGTTCCTGTTTCACTTTTTCAATTGAAAAAGAATCAGATTTCTTAAAAATGAAGACTTTTGGATGATCATAAACCGTAAAGGATTCATCTGCATTTTGATCATTAATTTTAATAAAGCCAAGACTAGGATGACTCACAAAAATTTCAACAAGATCAAATCCCAGGGGGCTGGAAAATGGTGGTTCTAATTGGTATGCCCATCGCTCCAACTCATCACCATAACAGTTGCAATCAAACAACAATTGATAATATCGTAAAGTCAATGGGTAACGCGTGATTAATCTCGGCATGGCATCATAGCCACGATTGCTGGGAACAATGATATATTCACTTTTTTCTAAAATATCTATCATTTTGTCCCGTTTTTCAGGAGTATCGGCTTCATACAATTCCAGATTGAAAGGTGAATAGAGCCCGCCGACATTGTATCCATCCACCCCCAATGGTAAAGAATCATCCCAGGACGTCTCTAAAGTATAATTTTTTGCCAGTAACTGAATTGCTTCCCCTTCAATAACTTCAAACTTGATTTGGTAGGTATACTTGCTGTCCAGCTGAATAGGTGAAAAATTAAAATCATGATCAAAACTTAATCCTGATTGAGTGATATCAAAGGATTCTTCAGTTTCTATTAATGAAGTAATTCCATCATCAGCCAATAAACTCACTTTAACTCTGGTGTTTGTTGGCATAAATTCCTGATGGAAATTTTGTAAAATGATTTGATTGATGGATAGAACTTGATCAACCCGGAATGTAGTTGAACCTGTAAAAATTCCAGGCATTTGATTTTGAAAAGGCAAATTCAGTGATAATGGGTTTTCCTGGTTGTTCTTGCTGAGAGCTGCTCCAGTGAATGAAATTTGACTGTTATTTCTCGTCCTGAAATGAAGATAATAATCGGTACCACCATCTAAATTTATCTCACTGATTTTCATTATTAATTGGTCTTGTTTCAGATCATCAGCAATCACCGACTTTACTTCAGCAATTTTGTCATTTCCCTCTGCATCTTTAGAAATCCAGAAATGCATATAACCACCCACCAATTTTATTTGAGGAGCTTTGATTCTGGAAACTATTCCACTTTTATTAATCGTAAATTCTGTACGTAGTGGCGCATCTTTTTCAACGATCCGATTATTGAACACTTCTATCGGATATGAATTCAATTCACCATTGGTATCCACCAGAACGTTGAGCGGACCAGGAATATTGGCAAAAATCCATCTGGAAGCTTCCACCCGGGTGTGTGTCCTGGTATAGATCCTGGTAAAAGCAAAGGCATAAGCAAAAGTACCTAAAATGACCACGAGAACCAACAAAAAACTCAGACCATTTTTCCAATGGTTTCTGAAAGAAAAGGATACCTTTCGACTTTGAAACCAATTTTTAATATCCAATGGATATGTTTGATAAATTTCCATGAGAGCCCAAGCTGCGAACATAATCAGAAAAGGATATACCGGAATAAAATATCGCATATATCGCCAGAATTGTATGTTTTGCCAAACAAAATATGCGAAAACCCACACAAATGGAAATAAATGCTTACTCCAATCTCCTTTCCAAATCCGATACCCAGCCCAACCCCATCCAATCCATGCCATCAACCCCAGTGGAATTCCCATGCCCCACAGAACCATATTCACCCAGGCATATTGAGTAGGTCGGGATGTCCAATGGTGATTGGGTGGCCATTCTGAATTCCCTGCCACCTGATTGGTGACCTCTTTGATGACTTTGAACCATCGTTCATTGATGGTGATATCAACAATATCTGGCCCCATAAAGGCA
>DAOUGX010000487.1:0-5005 GCA_034428855.1 Anaerolineaceae bacterium
AATCATGCCACCATCCACTGCCAGGGCGGCGACCACCATGACAACCACCATGGAAACCGCCAGCAATATGATGATCTGACCTTTTTCCTGTTCCTTTCGCTGAATTTCTTTCATAGTAAAAATGCTCCTATTCTGAGTGTTTGTCTATGGAACACTGATGGCAACGTCTTCAATGCTTGTGCTTAAATGGATGGTCTGACTCCCTAAAAATGTTCCTAACAAAGGCATGGTTACCGGAAAGGCTGCATCAGTAATGGTAATCTCGATTACATTGTTCACGGACACCTCATTACCCCCCGATGTGTCAGTACTGCCTGCACAGGCATCCGGGGATGTAACTGACCAATTGCATTCATAAGTGCCTGAGGATTTGAAAATTCTGTATTGGACTTCAATTCGACTGGGGTCGACCCCATCTCCGGTGATCCCGTCGGTAGCCCTGGCAAAAATTTGCTGGTTATTGTTTGGAAAAACAGAGGCATAGCTGGCTGCTTCCTGAGCAGCATCACGTAATGTGATATAGTAGAAAGCTAACCTGCCGAGATCCACCACCCCGGCCAGCAAAACCAGCAGCACCACGATGGAGACTGCCAGTTCGACCATACTTTGCCCTTTTTCAAAAAATTTCTCGTTAATTTTTCTCATCCTATCTAATTCCATTATTTATTTTTTGAATTCTTTTGGTTGTGTTGGACAATTATTATCCAATCTATAAAAAATTAAATTAAAACTAATCGAGAGATTGTTTGAATTCTTCATGAATTTAAAAGTTATTGGAAGAGTAGAATTTTTATTTAATTCCAATGAGTAATCTGTCGGTAATGGAACATTGACTACTTCAGGAAATGTGTTCGTATTATAAAATTGTTTGGTATCCCATTTTATGAAATCTATCTCCAAATCTGATTTTCCCCATTTTAAATTTCTAAAATTATTTACTTTATAATTTTCTGAAGAATTATTCTTAATATAAACAATTACTTCATTATTTGAATTCTTATATTCAACTCGATCTAATGAAATGTCTGGTTCAACACAAATAATTTCTGGAGTTTCTGGAGTAAAAGAAGGTGTATTCGTTGGCTCTGGAGATGGCGTCTCGGTTTGACCCGAGACTGGCGTTGAAGTCGGTGCTTCCGTCGGTGCTTCTGTCGGAGCTTGCGTTGGCACAGGAGTCGATTCATCATCAGAGTCTTCTGTTACAATCACAGACCCCTGATTGATGACTCCCAGCATGATCGTGCGACCATTGGAGGCATTGACCGTCATATCCGGCACAATATCCAGCATTGAATCAAAATCCGTGCTGATCTCCACAACAATCCGGTCTCCCAGTTTTGGTTTATACCTTTTTGAATTCTCTACCGCCGGATCACAATCCGCCACCCAGGTACCTGGCTCGGTTTCATAATAGATGCTGATATCATTACTCTGCACACCTCCAAAATTTCCCATTCTGACAGCTGTTTCAGCGATCATTTCACAATTTTGATAATTCGGTAATGATTCATCCCCAACCGAGGAACCGTAGCGGGTGGCTTCGCGCGTAGCGGTGAAAATCGAACTGTAAACCAGAAAATATCGGGATAATTCGATCACCCCAAAAATCAATAACAGAAACACGGGAATGGTGAGGGCAAATTCTGCCATCGCCTGACCCCTGGAATTTTTCGAATCTTTATTTTTTTGAAATAACATAACCCTGCCTAACCTGAAAGTATTGATGAGTAATTTACTCTATTATAGGAAAAGCAGGATTTCGATTGTGTTTCTAAATTGTTACGGTTTTGTTACAATTGTTAGAAAAATTTAAAGATATTTTTTCAATAAAAAAACCAGCAAGAATTTGCTGGTTTTTTTACTCTACTATATCAATTTTTACTTTTGCAAGTACATGCTGCTATCAATTGGATCAGAAGCTTTTCCGTTATAGATAATATCAATGTTTCCACCGCCACTGACAGTTACCTGCCAGGCAATAAATTGAACGGAGAAAGTTGTTGCTTCACATACACCATCAAGCTCTGGTATCAATGCGCAAGTTTCTTCATCCAGTTCCTCACCTGTTGAGCTACCACCAATAGTTAGATCTCTTTCTGGAGCATACACCATCCCGGCAAAATAGGATTCGCTATTACCATTGAATAATACTCGTTTATTATCAGTTCCATCAATATAGAACAATAATCCAAAATAAGGATCTACAGGATTCGTCGGCGCAACCAAATGGACTAATGCTTTTCCATTAAAAGTAACGCTGGATCCATCTCCAATGTAAAAAGTAACATTTCCACCATTAACTTCTCCATTTGTATTTATTGACAAATCGCCATCTATACAATAAAGACCGTCAGAGAACAATATATTTCCTCCGGTTATTGATATCTCTTTATACCTTCCTGGTTGAAGGGTCGTATTACTATTGATTGTTATTTTCTTGTTCTGTCGAACAGTCAAATCTGCACAAACCGTACGATCTGGAACTGGATTTATCGCATCATTTGGATTTGGGGGATTTGGGAAATCAAGAGGAAGTGATTCCTGCCCACCACTTACCTGCTCAGCTAACCATTCCGGTTGATGGGTTCCTGATAATCCATCTTCTACCAAATTGAAATACCCTTCAGCATAAATATTTGGATATTCTCCATCGCCTTCATCTTGATTCGATCCGACATATACGCAGGAGTTAGAAAAGGTACCACCGTTATGGACTTTTAATTTAATATTATTGTCCTGGAGTAGAATTCCACCATCTTGGCCTTTATTACAATCTGGACTTAATGAAACAATTGCATTTCCTAATGCCCCTTCACCACCCGGAAGGATTGTAACAACAGCTTCATTTGTTGTCTCTAACGCGCCTGGATAAACAAGGTGAGCAAATGCAGTTGAGATTTGAGAGGTTATTTTTACGTTTACATTGATCTTATTTTGAGAATTGGTTGGATCACATGTAATAAATACTCCATGTTTTTGATCAATACCATAATCTTCTTGGTTTCCTCCTATAATCTCATATCCTAGAAATGGAAGATCTCCCACATTATTAATGGTTGCTACATTTCTGGCAGCTACATAAGCTTTTGCGATAATATTGTCTGAATTAGTAAATTTCTTACTATTAGAATTATATGAAGATGTAGATGGGCAGATAAAATCCTCATTTACATCTAAACCAGAGTAAAGCACTGCACCACCTCCAGCCAATGCTGATGCATCAGCAGCGTTTTGGGCAAATCGTCTCTCTGAATAGATCATTCCTCCATCTACCGCAAGTGCTGCTACCACCATCACCACTACCAAAGAGACTGCCAGCAAAACAATGATTTGTCCACTTTCTTGTCTTTTATTCACGCTCTCCTTTTTCATTTTTCACCTCTCTCTTAATCTTCTGGAACTCGAACCACGACATCCTGAATGGTCGAGCTTAAATTAATCGTCTGACTTCCAATAAAAGTTCCTAATAATGGCATCGTGATCGGAAATGCCGAATCCGTCACTGTTATTTCGATTACATCTCCAACCTGTACGGCGTTACTTCCAGTTGTATCCGTACTACTCGCACAACCTTCTCCCAATTCACATGTATAGGTTACTGATCCTTGGTATGTTAATGTAACTTCTATGCGGCTGGAATCCACGCCATCACCTGTTATTCCGGCCAAAGCACGGGCAAAAATCTGCTCATTATTATTAGGAAATATTGATGCAAAAGTTGCTGCCTCCTGGGCAGAATCTCGAATAGTTATATAATAAAATGCAACCCTTCCGAGATCCACTACCCCTGCTAACAATATCAAAAGTACCACAATACTCACTGCCAACTCAACCATACTCTGGCCGCTTTCTTTTTTCCGTTCTTTTTGTTTGATTCTATTTTTCGTCATTACTTCCATCCTATTCCACTGGCCAACAAAAATCTGTGGGAAGTGATGCGTTTTGCATGATTAAATCAAAGTTGAGCTCAATATCATCTTGATCAACAGGTTCATTGAATACAAATTCTAATGTGTAAGTTTCTTCTGGGATTAGGTTACGAGTATGTTCTTTCCAATAATCTAAGGAACCTGCATCAGGTATCGTTATAATTGGCAATCTTCCTTCTTCCACATCTGTTATCCAAATTGGTTTTTCATCAGCGGTCCAACGAATTTCCATTAATTTTGGTGCGTCGGCAGTAATTATCCAATTAACATCAAGAATCTGGTAAATAGTAAAGAAAGAATCTTCAGATGTATTTTCAATCTCCACATATAAAATATTTTCTTCACCTTCTTGAGGTATCGAATTAACATAACTAACAAAATCATCACATAAATCGATGGGTTCTGGTTCTTTTGCCAAAGTAATTGACATCATTATGGTTCTGCCAGATTCTACATTAATCGGTAAATCAGGCACTATTCCGATAAGCGAACCAAAATCTGTCTCTATTTCAACCAAAATTCTATGGCCTAATTCAGGTTCATACTCACAGTCTCCACTTGTGCACCCAATTATTAATGGGACACTCCCAGAACTAACATTGGGACAAGTCGCAACAATAGTACCTGGAGTTGATTCATAGGAAATTGTTATATCATTAAGTTGAACCCCGCCAAAAGATCCAGATGATGCAGCCATATTCGCGATTGCTTCACAATTTAAGTAATTTTTTGTTGCTCCATTACCTACCGAGGTTGCGAACCTGGTCGCCTCTCTACTGGCTGTAAAAACAGAACTATAAGTCAGAAAAAACCTTGATAACTCAATAATTCCGAATATTAACAACAAAAACACAGGTATCGTCAATGCGAATTCCGCCATAGCCTGACCGTATTGTTTATTTTGGATTTTCTTTATTATGCGTCCCATGATCTCACCTTTTCCAGGTACATTACTGTACCTTGCGTTTATAGAATAATCTTTTTTCTCCACCTTGAAAATACGTAGTTCTACTTATTTTTTTAAAAATACGATCAAATTCATCGCATTTAACCTTACAAACTCTTAACAATCGCTT
>DAOUGX010000488.1:0-9451 GCA_034428855.1 Anaerolineaceae bacterium
TGTTCATAAATTTTAGCTAATTCAATCAGACTTTTTATTTCTCCATATGCAGATGCTTGTGTAAAATATTCAATTGATTTATCAGTCTGATCCAATTTTTTATATAAAAATGCTAAAGATAATAAGCTGTTTACCCGAAAAGTGTCTGATAATTTTGTGTGTGATAACGCTTCTAGGTAGTGTTCAATCGCTTCTGCATATTCTCCTCGCTTTTCAAATTGCCGGGCTATTGAAAGGTGTAAGGTTTCATAATTTGAAAAATGGTGTCCTTTATTGTTAGCAATTTCATTAACGACATTGAGAAGAGCCGCAAGTGATACTACGTCGATTTCGTTATGGTAAAAAACCCCCATTATGTAATCTGTGTCCTTATTTTTCAAATATTCTTGATAAAGGATCGGTGCTAAATAACCAGGAATTTCTTCTTCAGATCTTTGGAAATGAAGCACGTTTACTTCCATACTTCGTAATGAGCGGCTTTCAAACTGATACTTAAAATACATTCTTGCATATTTTAATAAATCCAAGTGTTTTTTTTGAGACAATTGATTCGGTAAACGATGATATCGGAATCTTGATTTTAAGATCGGAAGGTCAAAACTGATGCCATTATATGTAACAATTGTTTCAAAATTACATATTAAATTATCCAGGTCTAACAACATCGCATCTTCCTGGCTTGGATTTTCTAGAAAATATTGTTTTACGGTAAAGTAATCATTTTCATACCAACCTATACCTACCATAAAAGCAAATGTCCCACCCGTAAGAGCTAAGCCGGTAGTTTCTGTATCCAAAAATATACACTTATAAATATTAAATATTTCATCAAACTCATTGAAAGATAATAAAGAATTATTAATCAGGAAATCATTAAATGATATACACCCATGCTGGTAATCATTTGAGAAATTTTTTATCGAATAATAGAATTCACCAAGTGAATTTGAACTTTTTTGTAAAGGCAAACTATTGAAGGGAGTAATGGTATGAGAATTAAAATTAATGAATTCTTTTGTTCCAAAGTAAACACCTAATGCTTCCAATTTTTTTCTTAATTCATTATCCATAGATCGATTTTAACAGTAATTCAAGCAAATGTTTTGTTTCTTCTTTTCCCCCATAACCCTCGTCTGATACCGGCCCAACACAAGATGGGCAACCGGAATGACATCCACATTCATTCACATGTCTAAACATTTCCGAAATGATCATGGGAAAATTCTTAAAAATTTCCAGACTCAATCCCATCCCAAATGGAATATTATCATAAATAAATATTGAATTTTCCACCCCTGTGATTTCTTTTTTTGAATCCAGAATAACATCAATGTCTTCCGGTCCACACATAATAAAAAGCGGTGATAATGTTCTGAAAAGAAATGCAAGCCCAGCCATCCCACTTCTAACCCGGACTTGAATTTCAGCCTGTCGGTGACATTTAGGACATAGAGTGATTAAGTTGGATGGCTGGTTAGCTTCTTCTATCGACTCGAATAATTTTATTGGTCGTTTGTGGTGAATATGGTGCGCATTATCAGTCTCTTTTGTGCCACAATGTTGACAGGTATAGTTGTCTCGTTTTCTAATTAAGTTTTTGTAAACTACCCATTCCGAACCATAATTGTTTCTTTGACTTAATGCTAATTTTGTATCAATTACCTGATCAACAATAATTTCAGGAAGATGAAACCACATTGCATCAGTATTAAGAATAATTGATGGCATATCCAATTCATTTTCACTAATTTTTTGATAAGAATCCCAAAGTATCTCTTTATACCCTATGACCTTTTGAGTTACCTTAATCTTTCCAAAATTTAGTGTCAATTTTTCCAATAAGGAAGTTTGATAATTGTCAATTATTTCGTATGTCTTTTCAAGTTTTGGTTCTGTAAAATAATTTGTGATGATTTCTTTCAAATATATTTCATTATTATTGAAATCGATATCTATAACTTGATATTGATCCCCCATATGCAAATAAATTGCATTGGGATGAGTCATCCAAAGGCTACTGGAATAGTCAATTTCTCCGATTATTATTTTTGAATCATTCGTTACATTGATGAGTTTCATTGTGTTTCCACTCAAATTACGGAGTGAAATATTATTTTCTAATCTGCTTGGATTAATGATTAAGTATTTATTTTTATTTTTTACTGCAAATCCTTCATGGACAAATTGATCCATATATTCGACAATTTGGTCCCAATTCAGGTTCCCAAAATTTTCCTCTTCAACAAAGCTGAGTTCTCCCAAAGCGATTTTTAGGTGTTCGATTAATATATTGGGATTGTTTGGATTAATCAACGCATTTTCTGGGGTTCGAACAAAAAGATATTCAGGTCTTTTGATTATATATTGATCGATTGGATTCGAACTCGCTACAAGAATCGCCAATGCTTCGGATTGTTTTCGACCTGCTCTCCCTATTTGTTGCAAGGTAGAACTAATTGTTCCCGGATATCCAGATAAAATGACACTTTGTAAACCACCGATGTCAATACCGAGCTCCAACGCATTTGTTGAAAATAAAACATTTATTCTTCCAGACCTGAAATCATCTTCCAGTTTTCTTCGATCTTCAGCTAAATAACCGCTGCGATATGCAGAAGCGAATTCATTTGAACGAAGCGGATTCAATTCCTTGATTATTTTTAAACTTTTTTCTACATCTTTTCTTGTTACTTTAAAAACTAATGTTTGTACATTATGACTGATAAATTCATTGACGATCCTGGTAACTTCTTCATTTAAACTTTTTCGAATTCCAAGATCCTCATTAATAATTGGTGGATTAAAAAAAACAATTCGTTTTTTACCTTGCGGCGAATAATCATTCTCGAATAGTTCAAATTTTTCTTCAACTAAATTTTCAATAAATGGTTTGGCATTTCCGATTGTTGCAGAAGTACAGATAAAATGAGGTTTCAGATTGTACATTTGAAGAATCCGTTTTAATCTTCGAAGGACGTTAGCTACGTGAGATCCAAAAACTCCATGATAAATATGTGCTTCATCCAAAACAACATATTTCAATCTTTCAAAAAATGATTCCCACAAAAAATGGTTTGGGAGAATCCCAAAATGCAACATATCAGGATTCGTAAGAATTATTTGTGCTTGTTTTCGAATTGAAGAACGAAGTTCTTTTGTAGTGTCACCATCATAAACAGCAATTTTTTTGGATAATGATTTCTTAATTTCAGGAAATAAAGTGTTTTTATTGAGTAATGTGTTAACATGCTCGAATTGATCATAAGCTAATGCTTTTGTTGGAAATAATAATAAGGCATTGAAATGATTGTCTGAAAATAATTCATTTAGAATTGGTAACCAGTAAACCATAGATTTACCACTGGAAGGTCCAGTCGTTAGTATAATGTTCAATCCATTATTAATGGATGTAATAGCATCAAACTGGTGTTTGTAAAGTCGCTCAATACCATTTGTTTTCAGAATAGAAATCAGATCATTATTTATAAAATTAGGAAAATCAATAAATTCACCAGGTGTAACTATCTTTCTCTGTATATGAGTGATATTTTTGGAATTTAATTCTGATCCTATCCAATCATCAAAAAAAGTACTAATTCGTTGTTCATTTATCATATAATTTTTAAATCTCATTGAAATAAATAAGGATTAATTATGAGTATTTTAAACCTATTATGGATTATCCCTTTAAGTTTTATGGTTGGTATCTTTATAAATCATTTATCAGATACATTGCCTAGGTTAAGAAAAATCACCTTCGTTCCGATTTGCATTTCGTGCAATCAATCAATGAATTTTATTAATTATGTTTCTTTAAAAAATTGTCCAAAATGCAATGCTCGTTCTCAACTGAGAAAACCTATATTAACAACAATATTTATTATAACATATGTTCTATTATTATATTTTCCACCTGAATTTGCAGGTCTTTACCTCAGTTTTTTAATTATCCCTTATTTGTTTCTTGTTTTTATTATTGATTTGGAGCACCGTTTAATCCTTCATCCAGTGAGCATTTTCGGTGCAATTTTGTTTGGATTGTTAGGTCTCTATTTAAATGGTTGGAAGGAAACTATCCTCGGTGGGGGAATTGGTTTCATAAGTATGTTTACCTTATATTTATTAGGATTATTATTTTCAAAGTGGGTAGCCAAGAGACGTGGAGAGCCATTGGATGAGGTAGCATTAGGATATGGAGATGTGAATTTGACTGGAGTCCTCGGATTATTATTTGGTTGGCCCAGAATTGCAGTATTATTATTTTTTGCTATTATGTTGGGTGGTATTTTTAGCGGGATTTACATGTTGTTATTAAAAATAAAAAACAAGTATGATGTATTCACACCAATCCCATATGCACCATTTTTGATAATATCTGCCTTGATACTTTTGTATTTATCTACTTCTACTGCTTAGTTTTCAATTCCCAACATTCTTGGATACCAATACCAGAAAACGCCGATAGCAGGTTTTCCTCGAACTGAACTACTGAAATCCATTATAGCTACCTGAGGATTATATTCCAGTGATATAACACCTTTAACCCACTCCAGATCATTGATTGCACCAAACGCAGCATTGTACATTTCTACCTGCGTAAGTAAATCGATCTCCAATGGAAGCGATTGAAAATTGGCTCCTAAATTATTGATTACATCAAAATCGATACATTCAGAATCAGAAATAATGCATCCTCTTTCGACCCCTTTTACAGAAGGAAAATTTAGATTGATAAATATTGGTTTATCAAACTCGTTTAGCTTTGCGTAAACATTATCCACCAAATATGCTTTGAATGTTGACTGAATGTCTTCTTTCACATATTCAGATTCCAAAAAATCTATGCTAGGCGCAACAACAAATCCATCGACATTTTCATACAAATCTGGAGTTGGTTCCAGATTTTCATTTACCAAAATATAAATTTTATTTTGAAATCGACTTCTAAGATTTCCAATTTGGGAATTTAATTCATTCACCATTAACTCAGATAAGTTAGCATAATTTTCAATTTTGTAAATATGAGGAATATCTGTAGAATAAATTACTCCTTCAATATTCATATAATTGGCTAGGTCAGCTGAAAACAGCAAGAATTCAGAGTATAAAGAAGATAAATGATGTTGCCAATTATCAGATAAATCCTGTTGTGCCAATTGTTTGACAGCTAAGGGCGATAATTCAATCTCAGGTGATAACCACACCATTAAATTATCATTTTGTGCTTTCTGAATCATTAAAACCAAATCTTTCCAAAGTGGATTCTGACCTGTGATAGGTGAAAGTATGACTGGATTTAGTGATTGTAAATTCCATTTTACCGGAATTACCACTGTATTTGCATTAACCGCGACTATATTTTTATATGCGGATTCAGCATAAATCGGTGTGTTCACGTTGTAATTATCTGATAATGAAAATCCTGCGACAAAATCCGTTCCTCGATTAATAATCTCCGGTGGAGTTAAGGACGGTGGTTCTACTTCCTGGCTCCATTCTTTCCATTGTGTGACATTAACGGTCAGTATCTGAGGTAATTCGCTTGTATCAAAGGAATAACCATTAATTGGTGCAGACACATCATCCGCAATTCCACAAGCGTCATTTCTGCAAATACGATATTCAATTTTACTTACCAAATGGAATGGACCGAATAATTGGTATGTCCATTGATAAGTGTCTTTTTGCCACATTTGAATGGGAGGTGACCATCCAAAACTATTAAATTGGATGGAAACTTTATCAGTATCCGGTGTGTTATCCGGTACTTTCACCACGAATTCAACGCCAGCACTTTCTGTAGATTTCCAGTTATCAATCACATCGTTGATAATAGTGTCTTCATCTGGTACAACCAACTGTCTGACAACAAAATTATGATCAGTGTTCAGCTCTGCATTCCAGAAACCATCACCTAAAGAATATTTATAACGTAAATCAAAACCACTCGGAAGGCTCATCGTTATGGTGTAACTGCCATCAGGAAGAGAAGAGAGCTTTGGTGCTCTAGCTGGGGCTATACTTGTCCCATTATAGATATTGCCAAACACGTTTCCTAATTGGTAAGTATTTCCAAGCATTCTGATTGGAGCTTGATCAGGTGTACCTTCTGGTGATTTTACAACAAAAGATATATTTACAAATTTTGAAGATTTCAATCCAATCGATGCCGGGGTGGTTAATCCTTCACCAACAATGGCTTCCTGTTGGAAAGTCTGATATTCTCCATCTGTGCTCATAATAATCAGGTTGTGTTTACCAGGAGGAAGATTCTCAATTAAGAAATTGCCTAATGAATTTGTATATGAATGAGATCCTCCAATTACTACCAAAGCATTTGGAATTGGAGATTTAGTTTCAGAATTAATTACCTGACCAGAAACTCGTCCAAAATTGTACGCATATTGTTCATCTGACCAATTTGTCAATTGATTATTGACAATAGCTGGTGAAGTTATATATGCCATCCGATATTCAATCGTCTGATTTTCTGCATTGGTTTCATAAATCGGAAGTCCATTATTTTTATAAAAACGATATTTAATCAAGGATGGAACTTTAACCGGCAGAATTAATTTATAGTGGTTCTCATCTACTTTCTCCATGACATATCGGGTTGGATTTAGTTCGATTCCGGTTATATCGTCGACCATTTCAAATATAAGTTCATTTGTGACGGGATTTGTGATTTCTAAAATGAATTCAACTTCAGTAAATGGCAAATCTTGTTTATATTGGTTTATCTTTTCTGGAATTACTTTATTAGGTGTTTCAGATACAGAAGGAGAACAACCTGTGATGAGAAGAGTCCCCATTATTACAGCGAGAGAAATTAATTTAACAAGACACCTTTGTTTTTGATTTTCCATTAAGTCCTCACTGTTCTTTGGAAATATAAATCTTTACTTTCTGTTCTATTTCATTTATCTGATTTGCCAGACTACCTAATACTCCATTGACAAAACGAGGAGTCGAATCGGATCCAAATGTTTTGGATAACTCAATTGCTTCATTGATCGCTACTTTGATTGGGGTGTATTTCGATACAGCAAATTCCCATAAAGCAATTCGTAATATATTTCGGTCAATTATGGCCAATTGATCCATTGGCCATTCAGGTGCATGAACTGCTATCAATTCATCTAATAAATTTATAAGGGGAATAACTCCTGACACAATGTCCGAAGTAAATTGAACCAGATTAGGTTCAATGGGTTCCTCTTCCAATCGATATTCTAATGAGGTAAAAGGGGAGTGACCAGATACATCATACTCATATAAAACTTGTAAAGCAATCCCGCGTGCTTTTGTGCGAGCTTTCATGATTTAATTTTCTTTTGAAATAATTTCTATATCTTCAACATGAATATTGATTTTTCCAACATCCATTCCAACCATTTCAGAAATTGCACGGGATACATTGGTTTGAATGTTATGCGAAACCTCACGCACATTAAATTCCTGCTTAAGGATTACGTAAAGATCTGCATAAACTGTATTATCCTCGACACTGATTTTTACACCTTCGCTGACTCCTCGTTTGAAGATTCGGTTCACTTCTGATGGTGCAGTTGCCATTCTACTTACACCATCCACTGCAAGAGTGGTTAATTTTGCCATGGTTACCAATACCTCTAAAGCGATGGTTGTTTTTCCGGGAGTATTTGAAGTTGTTGTCATTTAATCTCCATATTAAAGTTCAAACTTTTGAATACGTATATTATATCTTAAAGAATTATTGTTGATTTTTCAGTGTTTTGAATATCGATTTATAAACTCTACTGTTCTTCTTGCCATATATAAAAAATCCTGATCGAGTAAAACACAGTGGCCTGAATTTTCCAATAGAATGAAATCTTTTTGGGAGGTTTGAATTTTATCGTAAATTAATATTGGTCCTTCTGGGGATATTGTTTTATCGTATTTACCTTGAAAAATAATAGTAGGTTGGGATATAGAACTTAATTTGTTTTTCGTAATCCTTTGTAACTGTAAAAACTGAAAAGCTGCATTGGTTGGGTATACATCATATCCCTGCCAGGGGAAGATTTCTTTATTGGCATTATTGTTGGATGTTTTTTTGGGTATTTCTTTTTTGAAGAATCGAAGATAACTTGAATACCTTAGATTTTCAACAATAATTGCTGGCGCAAATAATAATAATCCGGATATATTACGAAATGTAGCTGCCATATAGCATGCGATTACACCGCCCATTGATTCGCCACCGATAAAAACATCCTTATATTCAGATGAACAATTTTCATATATCCTAACGACTTCATCAACCCAATTCTTCCATTTAATTTTGTATAAATCTTCTGGTTTTGTTCCATGTCCAGGCAGTAATGGAGCATAGGTTGTTAACCCTACCTGATTTAAATGTTCGGATAAAGGTCTGACTTCCACAGTTGTTGCAGTAAAACCATGGATCAAAATAATACACGTATCCTTGTCACCTTCTAAGAAAAAGGATTTCCCATCTAATTGAGGATTTTTTAGAAAATTATTTTGCATAGGATTATTTCTTTGTGATTGGAATGGTTGTTACCGCATCAGGCATGATGGCAATACTTGTAAACTCTTTTGATAATAAATAATCATTGATGAATTGTGTTGGGTTGATAACCGGATTGATTAATAATGATTTTACAATTGATTCTGACATATTTGAATATAAAAAGACTTGATTTTTCATTTGAGTTTTAGCCATCAAGTAAGCTTTATGATGACCAATTGTAAATTTGCTTAAATTAAAGTCTTCGATAATGTCAGCTGGTGATTTAAATTTCCTTACATAGTTAAAGTAAGAATCACTTCCAGGTCCTTCCTTACATTCCGCGAGCAAGAATAATACGCCATTTCTCTTAAGAAATTTACTCGCATTGGAGGTAGCTTTCTGAGCCTGATAGAAATTAATATCTTTTGGAAAACCACCAGCAGAAGCAATAAGAAAATCATATTGCTTTTCTATGGATACTGTATTAATTTCATCTATGATCGGCATTGCCTTTCTCATTACTTTATGTGGAGAATCAAAAAATAAATCAATAATTTGCAGGTCCTTTGTTTGAATACAATTTAGTGATAGATCAATTCCGACTCTAATACCAATTTCCTCAATATCCTGCCTGACTTTATTATTATGATATTCGCAAGCAACACTATTCTCATCAATCAAGAGCGAGTGGTTATGGGTTATAGTCTCTTTACCAGCCAATCCTATCGCAACTGTTTTTGCTCCACCTGAATATCCTGCAAAATGATGTGGTTCAACATTTCCAATGCTTATTTTTATGTCAGATCGATAATAATTTTGATTAATAAATATTTCGGTTCCCAGGGATGATCTTCCAAGATAAATTAAATCTTTATCACAATCATGTTGAATATAATTATATTTTTTGGTGAAATCATCAGATAAATTAAGGTAACTCAAATCATGATCTGG
>DAOUGX010000489.1:0-2331 GCA_034428855.1 Anaerolineaceae bacterium
CGCTTGATCCCACAGGGTTAATTGTTCACAGGCTTTATTTAATACCCATTCTCCTAATTGGTTGATCAACCCTGATTCCTCCACATCCGGTACAAAAGCTGAGGCAGGTAATTTCCCCAATGTCGGATGGTTCCAGCGTAAAAAGGCTTCCACGCCGGTGATTTGTTGAAGATTGATGTCCACCATCGGTTGATAATTGAGCTCGAACTGACCTTCATGCATGGCATGTGTGATTTCTTCTTCAAGTATTCTGTCTTCATACTTGTAGGTATTCGGTAAGGTTTCTTTTATTTCCAGGCGATAAATGGTATTTTCTTCTTCCACCACGTAAGTGTGGGTCCCAGAGGGTTCAAATTCATGTAAAATCACACTGTTATTTCTCTCAGCCAGGCGTGCCAGATCCTCAAATTTTTGGACGACCACGTCGCCACGTCGTAAGGATGGAGGTTGTTTTTGTACATTTACGATCATCGGACTGTATCGTAATTGGATACCTGAAGATTGACTGGTTTTACTCATTCTTTCGGTTGAGTACATCAGGAATCCTAATAACCCAACACTCAGAGCAAAAATAATTGATGATCCCCAACGCAAACCACTCACAGGAAGATTAACACCTAAAAATGCCAGAGTTTCTGGAGTTTCTACCCAATTTCGAACCATTTTCTCTTCACTGGCCAGAAGGGGATCGCTCTCCGCTGTTCCCGGATTATTGTTGTTCACCATCCATAAACCAATTTCATTGAATTTAAAATTCAGCGCTGGTGAATATTCATCATCAAACGATGATCCTGAAAGTAGACCCTTAACTTTAGTGGTCGGAACAATCGCTAATGAGAACTCTGATCTTTGGAGACCGGTTTTTTCACGTAATTCATCCACGATTTCAGACGCCTGGCAGACATTGAATATAGCCTGGCTGGTGGTGGTGGTTCCTTGAAAGGATGCAGCAGACTGTAATGGAATCGTACGGCGCCAACCCGTCGTGTCGCTGATAACAGCAGACAGCGATTGGGAACCGGTTACCCCCATGAGATTCTCGCCGCTAATTTTGTATTGATAATCTACCTGAATTTCACAGGTTAGTTTAAAGAAAACTGGAGATCCAGACTGAATGATCGAGCTATCATAGACACCATCTGGAGCAGGAGCGCTATATTTAAATTCTCCAGAGTGGGTATAAAAATTATCCTGGGGAACATTTTTTTCTACAGGTCTGGCAAATGCAATTCCTCCGAAGATGACCGCTAAAATGAGAAAAATACCTAAAGAAAGAAAATAGGTTTCACCTGTTTTTCCCAGATGTTCTGCATTTATCCATTGTGACAGATTCAAATTTAGTTTTGGTCTGTGTTGCTTTTTTTTATTTTTTTCTTGAAACCAGTTAATCATAAGCACTCCTCCAAAAAGGCTGACAGTAAACGCTAAATAATAGGGTTTCCGCAGCCATGAGATCACTTTTCCGATTTTTGGAATTTGTATCCAATGTTTACCAATAATTTCAGATTGAGATGGTTTGAAGCCATCTGTCCAGGTATTGTTATCCCCTTGTAGAATAAAACGATCTAATTCTTCACCAATAATGCGATGAATGACATACTTTCCCATTTGCAGGTGTTTGTATGCCACTATATCCCCAATTTGATAATAATCTGAATTGCGTACGATAACCAGATCGCCCTGATGGTAACCGGGTTCCATGCTATTGCCATCTACAATCACCATGGTAGCCTGTCCACCTAATTGTGGAGGTGCGAAAAAAGCCCATCCGATGACCGTAATCATCAGGATAGCTCCTGACCAGAATGCCAACCACCATTTTCTCTGATTTGTCATACGTTTCGTTTCTCCCGACTCTGTCGGGCGGTTTTCAAATTGCACACCTGAAAACCGCCACAACCAGAATCATTTGCGATCCGGTCCTGAAGGAAATGATTATTTATACCCATCAGGATCCATAATCATCTACTGAACAGCAACAACACGTAAAGCTGCAGCAGCCAGAACTGTAACCGGGCTAGTACTGAAATCACAGGTCCAACTTGTTGTCGCACCTGTACAGGGAACTAATGTTCCACCATTCATTGATGCTTGAACGATTGTTGCATCCGCATTCAAAGTGAAAGATACGCCATTTATATTCCCACCAGAAGTTGAGTATTCGATATCTGAGACTGTATAACCACTAATTGCTCCACTTCCATCACCCGCGTATGAAGGTGGAACTGTATTACTCGCTGCAAATGCATATGTGGTTCCGGCTAAAACGAACAGTAACAGTGTTACTAACAGCACACGTGAAGATTTCTTAAACATATTCTTTCCTTTCAA
>DAOUGX010000490.1:0-1943 GCA_034428855.1 Anaerolineaceae bacterium
CTTTTCGCAACAACAGGATATCGTGATTGTGTCTTACGAATCATATTTTTGATTATACGTGATAATTTTAAATTCTCTATCTTCTGTAGGATGCGTTAATTCGAACCGATATAATGCTTTGCCAAAATGAATCAAGTCGCCGTGTTTTAATTTAATCCCTTTGCTGGTTATGGGGACAAAATTTACCCAGGTACCAGCGATCGTGTTTTGATCGCGCAGCCAATATTCACCCTGGTCTGTGCGCGAAAGACGGGCATGGACATCTTCCAGACCTGCTTTAGCAATTACCAAGCGTGCTTTAAGGGGATCATTACCAATCACCCATTCTTTACGATCGAGCGCAACAGTCCTTTTTCGATCAGGTTCATATCGATCATTTAATGGAATTAACATTGCTTCCACCTGCTTCCCCGCTGCAGAGTTGCCAACACTTACCAAACCGGACCGCTCATCCGCTTGTTTTATCTTCACTGGTTGAGTGACCGGGTCAATTCGGCGTTTATGTTTGGCTGCCTGTTCCCGCCAGAAAGCCTGTCTTTTCCCAACCAATACGATTGCTATGACCAGAATTGTCCCGGACACCAGAACACTCGCCAGAATGATCCAGCGTTCCGGTGTCAATTCCAGGCGCATCAGACCTTCCCAGAAAGTCAGCGGAATGGGTGCCACTGTGATATCCATTACGGTAGGTTGGGTACGGGCTTTAATCCCCAGGCTGTCTTCCACTTCAATAAAGAATATTATTTCCTGGTTACTTTCATATCCGGTTAAATCAAGATTAAAAGCTTCAAACGGTGCTGTTGTTACTTCCTGAACCACCTCACCATCCACGTACAATCGGGCACTATTCAATTCACGCGGAAGCCCATCACTGAATTCATAAAAATATTCAATTCTAATCAGATCGGGTTCCAGATCACGAATGCGGGCATCGACTGAATCCACAACCCAATCCCGTTCCACCAGTAATGGCGGGGAAATCAAAATTGGATTGGGAGGTTGGATGGTTAAGTTTACTTTTGCCAGGTCTGAAGTCAGACTTCCATCACTGGTTTCAATCACGGCAGAAATCCGGTGTGTGCCAGAAGTACGAATACTGGAGGTATATGTAACCTGATAGATGAAGCGGTTTGCCTGAAAATAATTCTCGATGTCCGGCAATTCTTCCTGACCTGAATAAAGGAAAAATTGTCCACCCGTTTCCTCAGCCATCATAATCAGCGGATCAACCACACTGGGATTACTGGAGCGTGCCGAGGCTGGCCCCACCATCCAGACAAATACCGGTACTTTTTGCTGGACTGCCCTTTCAATAAACCCTGGAAAAGCGGAAACATTGGTGATGGTCGGTTGGGGGGTGATATACAGAATGGCACGTTTCATCAGTGGATTGATCGTCGGATCAGTTGCCAGATCAAGTGCCTGTAAAAGACTCGTGAGGTTCGGTTGACTGTTAACCAGATCCGGCTGATATTCAGACAACCGTTGGGCAAAATCACCCGGGCTGTCATCTCGAATTTGTTGCAAACCGGTATCAGTCACCAGACTAAAATCATCCGGTGTATTGGCTGGGCGACTCTGTAACCACTGCAGGATGTGATCTGTAATGGCTTGATAACGGGTCGCCCCACCGGATATATTGGTTGCCAAAGCAGGAGATAGGTTATATGCCAGAATAAATTGATAACCTGGTTCACTGCGTTGTAATAAATCGATCGGGATCGGTTCCTGCTCATTTTCGATAATTCTGATATCCGCTTCGGAAAGGTTATTGAAAGCCTGACCTTCCGCGTTATATGCTTCCAGGAAAAAGGAAATTTGAGGAAATTCTTCGGTATTCACTTCATGAATGAGTACAGTAGACCCACTATTCTCCTGAGCCTGAACCACAGGAATGATAAAAAGACTCACCATGATGATTATGATCAGGCGAGTTATTCGAA
>DAOUGX010000491.1:0-5518 GCA_034428855.1 Anaerolineaceae bacterium
GTTCTCGATGGTTATACAATACCGCTGCTAGATCAATTAATTACCATAATTTCTGCCACAACCATTATTTCCTACAGTTTTTACACGTTTTCTGCACCAAATTTACCTGACAATCACTCAATGATGTTAACCATCCCATTCGCAATTTATGGAATTTTTCGTTACCTTTATTTGATACAAGTAAAAAATGAAGGTGGAGCTCCGGATGAATTAGTGTTATCAGATCGTCCTCTGCAGATTACATTTTTACTTTTTGCTATATCCGTTATCCTGATTTTTTATATTTTTTAATTATGGCAACAATTTTTGCTACTGCTCCAGGAAAAACCATATTATTCGGTGAACATGCTGTGGTGTATGGCTATCCAGCAATAGCTGTACCAGTCAATGAAATTCAAGCAAAAGTAAAAATATTTCCAGTAATTGGTTCTTCCCCAGACGAAATCCATTTCGTTGCGCCACAGATACAATTTGAAAAACAATACAAAGATATGGATTTCAATCATCCACTAAAAATTGCATTGGATGAAGTTAAGAAATATTTATCAATTTCAGTTTATCCTGCATGTAAAATTCATATCAGTTCATCCATTCCAATATCATCAGGATTAGGATCAAGTGCTGCAATTTCTGTTGCATTAATTAAAGCTATGCTGGAATATGTTGGGTTTCAATCCTCACCTTCTCAAATTTCAGAATTGGCTTTTAAAGTCGAAGTTGAGTTCCATGGCAACCCGTCTGGCATCGATAATTCTGTTATAGCTCATCAAAAGCCAATTTATTTTCAAAAAAATAAAGAGATTGATTTTATTCATCCTGTTGGAATTTTCACGATCATCATTGCTGATAGTGGTGTAAAAGGAAATACAAAAACCGCGGTATCACAGGTTCGTGAAAGGTGGTTAAACGATCCTCAACTCTATGAGACCTATTTCAACGAAATAGGTGAGATTGTACAAAATGCAAGAAAAGCTATTGAAACATCAGACCATTTTGTGTTAGGTGACCTGATGAATAGAAATCAATTTTTATTAAAAGAAATAGGTGTATCTCATCCAGCCTTGGAAACTTTAATTTCCGTTGCAAATAATAATGGAGCACTTGGTTCAAAATTATGTGGGGCAGGCATGGGAGGAAATATAATTACATTGGTGGAAGAAGAAAAATCTACCAATATTGCAAAAGCATTACAAGACCATGGTGCAGTTCATACAATCATCATGAACCTTAAGAGAGAAGAAAAAGATGGATGATCTCATAATGATTAAATGGGGGGGATCACTAATTACTGAGAAGGATAAACCATTTACACCACGACTTGATATTATCCGATCATTATCTCTTCAAATCAAAGAACTTATTGAAAGAAAGCCTGATCTTAAAATCCTTCTCGGACATGGTTCAGGTTCTTTTGGCCATGCGGTAGCTGCTAAGTACCAAACAAGAAATGGTGTTGTTACTGATGATGATTGGATTGGCTTTTCTCAGGTCTGGCATGCGGCGAGAAAATTAAATGTAATTGTTCTGGATATTCTGCATGAATATGGAATTCCGGCCATTACAATTTCTCCATCATCATCGCTTACCTCTATTAATGGTAAAGGAAATGATTTTTTCAAATACCCGATTGAGAAAACCATTTCAACCAATTTATTGCCTGTGGTACATGGTGATGTTATTTTTGATCAGCAATTAGGTGGCACTATATTGTCAACAGAGGACATCTTTTTTTATTTGTCAGATTATTTCCGTCCCAAAAAAATTCTATTGGCTGGAATCGAGGAATTTATTTGGGCGGATTTTCCTGAGAGAAAAACCCCTATTCAGGTAATTACTCCTGAGAATTTTAATGAGATCAAAAGTAAAATCGGAGAATCAAGTAGTGTGGATGTTACTGGTGGAATGATTGAAAAAGTCAGATTAATGATTGAATTAATTTATAAAAATCCTCAAACAAGAATCAGTGTTTTTTCAGGTTTAAAACCTGAGAGTTTACTTCAAGAAGTCCTTTTTGGTCCTAATGGAACTATTATTGCTAAGGAGTAAAAGATGACGATCAATTCTCTTAATATTTTAGAAAAAAATGAAGATAAATATTTAGCACCATATGCGGCTAAAAGCAAAAATTCAAAGGGCAGGTTATATCCGGACAGTGAACCGGCAAACCGCACAAAGTTTCAAAGAGATCGAGATAGGATCATCCATACTTCAGCTTTTCGAAGACTTGAATACAAAACCCAGGTTTTCATAAATTACGAAGGTGATCACTATAGAACTAGATTAACTCATACACTGGAAGTGACTCAAATCGGCAGATCCATTGCTCGCGCGATTGGTGCTAATGAGGACCTGGTTGAAGCAATTTGTCTTGCGCACGATCTTGGTCATCCGCCATTTGGACATTCTGGTGAAACGACCCTGAACCGTCTTTTAGTTGATCAGGGTGGTTTTGACCATAATAAACAGTCCTTTCGTGTGGTAACTAAACTGGAAAACCGCTATCCTGATTTTCCAGGATTAAACCTTTCCTGGGAAGTATTGGAAGGAATAGTAAAACACGAATCGGAATATGATGTTTCTGATGCAAAAGATTTTAATCCGGACTTACGAGGGAATATTGAAACTCAAATTGCTAATGTCGCGGATGAATTAGCATATACCGCTCATGATTTAGATGATGGATTACGCTCAAGAATGATTTACCCTCAAATGTTATCCGGAATTGAATTATGGGAAATTCTTTGTGCAACTTTAAAATGGGATGGTTCTGAATTGGATGATCTCACTCGACACACAATGATTCGACAATTAATTGGAATGGAAATTGAAGATGTATTAAATCACACAGAATCACTTCTTAAAAATAATTCCATTCGTTCTGTCGAGGATGTTCAAAGGTTGCCATTCAATATTGTTGGTTTTGGGGAGGAAATGCACAGAAGAAATCGAGTTCTGAAAGATTTCCTTTTCACGAATTTATACCGTCATTACCGTGTTCAAAGAATGTCATTCAAAGCAGATAAGATTTTATCTGAATTGTTCAACACTTACCTGCAAGAACCGAGCACACTTCCCAGGCATATTCAAGATCGGATGGAAAAAGGAGTATCTGAACGAGTTGTCTGTGATTATATTGCTGGAATGACTGATCGTTTTGCCATCGATGAGCATCAAAAGTTATTTGATCCAACATTGTTACCATGATAGAATTGATTTCCGAAATAATTTTGAATATTTTCTAATGGAGATTGCATGTCAGAAACAGCCTATTTAACTGCTGATGGTCTTGAAAAACTACAAAAGGAACTAGCTCATCTAAAATCCACTGCACGAATAGAACTTTCCAATCGATTACGGGCAGCGATCCAAATGGGTGACCTTTCGGAAAATGCTGATTATATTCAAGCAAAAGAAGAACAAGCGTTCCTGGAAGGCAGAATTCTTGAATTGGAAAACCTTTTAAGAAACGTGCAGGTGATTGAAGAAAAAGATCGCAAGGATGATAGAGTTAGTATTGGATCGGTTGTAACAGTTCAGGAAGGAAATTTCCCTGAAGAAACCTATTACCTGGTTGGTCCAAAAGAAGCTGATCCGGGTAATGGGAGAATTTCATACCAATCTCCTATTGGTAAATCATTATTAGACCATCAGTTAGGTGACGAAGTTGTGATTGAAACACCAGGTGGAAAATTAAAATTAAGGATTGTGAAAATCGAATAACAAAAAAAACCGGAGGCTTTGATCGCACCTCCGGTTTTTTTATTATCTTTTATTTTGGCCAAACGGCTAATTCTAATGTCAATCGGTCAAAGAAAGAATTTTCTGGTAAAGCACCTTGACCATAATTCATATCCACCACACGAGCTTCTAAAACGAGCGTTGCAGTCTCCAGGTACACTCTTCCTCCTGGCTCAAGAAGAATTGGTTCACCTTTCGAAGCCAATCGATTCGCGATTGCGCCGTCATTATAAGCATGCTGGCTCATCAAAACTTTGGTAACTGTTTGTATATCGTTCTTGTCAAACAACCAGACTTCAAAGGCAGTAATCTTCTTAGGTTCTCCAACACCAATCGTTTCAGAAATGCCAACACCACATTCACCTAAAAACTCTCCAGTCGGCGAATCTATGCTGAAGGAATCATCAAACAAATCATCACCAGCGACGTAAGTACTCATGAATTGTGTAATGGGAACTTCCTGATCCTGAGACCCATAATCCACTGAACTTGCTGTAAAGGAATCATCTTCCGATGTGGATGGCTCAGGTTTTGTTCTTTGAGGGAAGATACTTCCAATATCACGTTTTTTAATTAAGAACAGGTATGCCAGTGCTCCTCCAATGAACAAAGTAATCAGACATAAAACACCAACTAAAATGAATGGATTGAAGTCGGATTTCTTTTCTTCAGTTTCTTCACCTGTTTGGTTTTGTGCTTCATTAGTCACTTCTGGACCAGGCATAACTTCGGCAGGCTGTTCCCCTGTGGGTTGTTCAGTAACCGGCGCAACTACCTGTGCTAAACCAAGTGCTGCACGAAATTGATCAATGTCTGTGACAGTTAAACCACAATCACCAGGCATCAGGCTAGATAATTTATCTTCACTGACTGAGCCTAATCCTTCCAGTCGTTGTTTTGCCTGAAGAGAATCACCTGTCTTCATAAATGAATGAACTACCATACAGAA
Organism: Anaerolineaceae bacterium; assembly: GCA_034428855.1. Classification (GTDB taxonomy): domain Bacteria; phylum Chloroflexota; class Anaerolineae; order Anaerolineales; family Anaerolineaceae; genus UBA6170. The sequence goes on from DAOUGX010000491.1 coordinate 4,688, forward strand.
ATAATCATCCTGTAGATCTGCTCTCAGGTATGAAGGATCAGCATCCGTCCATCGTACTGGCATTAATCCCCATCCCAAAACCGGCAATCCGATAATTAAACCAATGAGGAATCCAATTCCTGCAGTAATTAAAGGTTTTTTTAAGTATTCTTGGATTTTGTCCATTTTTCTGCTCCTGGTGGTTTTGTTAATTTTTGGAGTGCTACAAGTAGATTTTAGAACAAAACGTCTAAATATGCAACAATTCCATAATTATTCCACTAGTTGCAGTATTTATGCCAGTTCCTCTTTATCCGAAGAAATTATCTCCGATTGCAGAAAAGTTTCACTGCATTTGATGCATTGTAAATCTCTCTTGTTTGCTATTACTAAAGTACCACCACAGTTAGGGCAGGCTTCAGAGACAGGTTGTTTCCAGGATGTAAATTGACAATCCGGGTAATTTGAGCAACCAAAGAATATTCTTCCTTTTCTCGTTCGTCTGATTACGATTTCTCCTGTAGAACAATCAGGGCATTTAACACCAATTTTTTCCAGAATTGGTTCTGTATAACGACAGGTTGGGAAGTTGCTGCAACTAATAAATTTACCAAAACGACCAAATCGGATCACCAGTTCATGTCCACAATCAGGGCAATTTCGGCCAACTTTTTCCAACTCCGTTTTCGTTTCTGGCATTTCCTCTTTAGCTCTAGCAAGGTGGACTGAGAAATCTTTGTAAAAATCATTAATGACAGAATTCCAAACTTTATCACCGGAAGCGACCTGGTCGAGAGAATTTTCCATAGATGCTGTAAATCCAGGATCAACCACTTCAGTAAAATGATCTAC
>DAOUGX010000492.1:0-2492 GCA_034428855.1 Anaerolineaceae bacterium
TATTCATCCATTGAGGTCTATGCCAATGCCTATGGTTTGGTGGTAGTTATTCCATCGTTTGGTAGAAGTTTTTACGTCGATCAACCCAATGGACAAGCCTACTTTACCTATCTGGTTGAAGAATTGCCAAAATATCTGGAGAATGTTTTCCATCTAACCCCCAGAAAAGAGCACACCTTCATTGCAGGAAATTCAATGGGTGGATATGGGGCTTTCAAAGCAGCATTTTTACACCCGGAGCGCTATCAAGCTGCCGCCAGTCTTTCCGGGGTTCTCTCGCTGGCCATTCTTAACAATCCAGATGATGAACGCCAGGAAGAATTTAAATTATTATTTGGAGATTTTGACTCACTACCTGGAAGCCAGCATGACCCTGCTACCTGGTTAAAAAATGCGGTAAAGAATCAGGTGAAATTACCTGACCTCTATATTTCCTGTGGGCGGCAGGATGATCTGTATCCTTTGAGTGTTTATTTCTCCCAGGCTTGTCGATCAGCTGGATTGAGTGTACATTATCATGAAGAGGACGCACGCCACGACTGGTTCTTCTGGGACAAGCAAATTCTCTCATTTTTACAAAATGTACTGGGGCCAATTCCCACCACATAAATTTTATCCAGGAGAAAATATGGACGCAGCCGATATTATTTTTTTCGCAGAAAAATTCGACCATAATCAGCAAGGAACTTATTTCACACTGCCATTTATTGTTGATCCGAATGCCGAATCGATCCACATTAAATATGAATACCAGCGTTTTGGATTTGAACAGAAATTTGGTGATCATTCCGAAGCATCACTTGAACCAGAAATCAACATCATTGACCTCGGTTTGCTCTCCCCTGATGGCGAACAGGTTGGTGCATCTGGCTCAAATAAAACGGAAATCACCGTTAGTGAAGCGTTTGCAACCCCAGGTTACACACCCTCCATAATAAAACCTGGAGAGTGGAAAATACTGGTAGGCGCATACAAAATCCAACCGGAAGGTGTAAAAGTTAATTATGTGGTGACTATCGCTTATAAACAACGACGTCTTTTAAAAGGAGATTTACACACTCATACATATGCTTCAGATGGTGTGCACAGTGTGGAAGAACTGGCTTGGAAAGCGAAACGCCATGGGCTGGATTTTGTTGCTATCACCGATCACAATCAAATGATCTCCAGAGCTTCTCTTCCCCAGATAGAAGGAATTACGCTGATCCCAGGGGTTGAGTGGACACATTACCAGGGTCATGCCAATTTCTTAGGTGTTGATAAACCATTTGATGGGAGTTTTGCCACCAAAAACCTGGAAGAGACAAAGTTGGTTTTTCAAACTGCACGAGAACGAGGTGCGTTGATCTCAGTAAATCACCCATTTGAGGAATGTTGCCCATTCAATTATGATCTTAATCGATTGCCGTTTGATTGTCTGGAAATCTGGAACGGGCCAATGCGTGAGTCCAATTTAAAGGCTGTAGGATTATGGCATTCCTTATTAGCAGCAGGGAAGAAAATCCCAGCATGCGCAGGAAGTGATTATCATCGCGATACACCTTTTATCTTTCTGGGAGGTCCGACAACCTGTGTGTTTTCAGATTCGAACGGTGCCAGTGATATTCTGGCAGCTTTGAAAGCTGGCCATGCATATTTTATATTTTCTCCAGATGGACCAGAATTGGAAATGAAGGTCAATGAAGAGATCATTTTAGGAGATAGCGTAAAATGGTCAGATTATGATAGCTTTATGTTTGAAATAAACAAAATAAAAGCTGGGGATAAAATACGCGTGGTGACCGCACAGGAAAACGTGATTGTTTGGGATGCCCCAGTAGATGGAAGTTTCAAGATGACTTATAAAATGGAAAAACCAGGATTCGCCCGGCTGGAAGTGTTGAGAGCTTTCTTACCTGGTTTGCCTTTGTTACCGGCGTTAATTTCCAACCCTATTTATTTCGAAAATAACTGATCATGATTGGCATTTACGAATAAGATGTTTCCTGTCATTTCTTCGACACTCCTGCCGCAAGCCCTATCCGAATCTGTTCTACCGCAGTTTGGTTTGGGGCGAAATTCCACGTGTGAATTATACTCCGGTGGGTTTAACCACACATATCGAGTTACCACGGATGATGGCAGGATATTATTTTTAAGAGTGTATCGCAAAGGTTGGAGAACATTGGATGACATCCAATATGAATTGGACGTTCTTACTCATTTACATTTAAAGAATTTCCCAGCAACGCATCCCCTTCCAACAAAAAATGGAGATTATTTGTATATTGTGAAAGCTCCGGAAGGCGAACGTTATTTAAGTTTATTCACACTGGCACCTGGATATGAGGTTTCATATGAAATGAATCCTGAACTGGTGGCGCAGCAGTATGGTCAGGCAGTGGCTGAAATGCACAATGCGCTTGATGATTTTTATAGTTCTTACCAGCGGTTCCTCCTGGACCTGGATTATTTCACCATGCAACCTTTACGATTCATTGAACCATTGTTAA
>DAOUGX010000493.1:0-2993 GCA_034428855.1 Anaerolineaceae bacterium
TTCACATCCAATCCATCGCCATTCAGGATTCTGTACATTTTTTTCAAATCGGAAGCCCAGATCAAATGATCATAGGAATATTCATTGCCTGAAGTATCTACAATCATTGATTTAGATGGATTAATTTCTTCTATTTCTGTATTGAGTTTTATTTCCCCACCATGTTCAAGAATTTTTTCCTTGAGGAGATTACTTAATGCTCCTGTTCCCGATGTTGGATAAAAATAATCCATGTAAACATAAAAGTACCCCAATGCAAAATGGGTGGGTGTTCTTCTAAAAAAGTGCTGGAGGATAATGTCAATCAATGATTGATTTGAAATCTTATCTTCAATGAAGTCTTCCATGGGAATATTGTATTGATTCATTTTTCTCAGCGTATATAAGAACTTAAATGTCCAGGGAATCAATTTCTTAAAAATAAATTTCTTGTTGTTTTTCAGGTCAATAAAATTAGGATTATCAAATTCATATAACACCTTGGTATATCTGGACATTTCAGAAATGATATCTATGATTTTCTGTATATCATCTTTGTCATCCGGGTACAATTTTTCCAATAATTGTTTATATGCCTCCAGATCCTCCATCGAATTAATTCTGAGAAGCTGGTCTTCAACCCCAACGGAAATCTTATTTTCTAAATATTCCCAATGAATGCCTAAATCTTTTAAAATCGGTTTCACAATTCCAGAATTCACAAACGCTCTTGGTCCAGAATCGAAGAAGAAACCGTTACTCTCAAACGTTCCGACTAATCCCCCAACTCTCTCATTTTTATCAATCAACGTAACACTGTAATTTTCTCTGGTTAAGTAAGCGGCTGCGGTTAAACCTGCCATACCAGCCCCAACAATAACAATATTTTTATCTTTATCAACCATTAAGACCACCTAAATCTAAACTGATTTTCCATAATTCTTCTGCGGCTTCGTTGTCCAAAGCTGGAGGAGCAAGCTCCTCTTCTGTGGTGAGGTGAAAAAATCTTCCTGAAACATTTTCCAATTCAGGAGACACCCCTAGGTAATATAAAGCTTCCGCTGAGACTGATAAAGGAATAGCTCCTCTATCAATTACTTTCTTTTTGAATATTTTATATAGTGGGCCATTATTTTGTCCACTATTCGTCCTCACATTACCGGGATGCATTGCGTTAATTGTAATATTGGATCCATGAAAATATTCATTAAATTTGATCATGGAGAGTAATTGAGCTAATTTCGCTGTTCCATAACTTTTAATGCCGGTATATTTATGTTTATTCCAGGTCAAATCGTCCATGTGTATTCCAAATGCAGCAAATCGATAGGCTTCTGAATTTACATACAGGATCCTGCCTGAATTTTGATTTCTTAGTTTTTCTCTCAGATAATAATTGATGATGAAAGTACTGAGATAATTCGTCTGGAATACTTCCTCAATATTATCGACGGTTAGAGTTCTTTTTGTCAGATAGACACCTGCATTATGTATTAACACATCGATATTTCTGTCGATACTGACCAATTGCTCTGCAGCTTTGAGAACATCTGACAGTTTTGAAAAATTAGCAATGATGTAAGAACACTTCGTTCCAAATTCTTTATTTAATTCTTCCACTAATTCAATCGTTTTACTTTCATTCCGATTAATAAATAATAAATCTGCCCCGCAAGCAGCGAACTTTCTGGCAGTTGCATACCCGATCCCGGAGGTTGCTCCAGTAATCACTGCTAAACGACCATGAAAATCATCTGAATAAATTTTGGGATCTAGTTTCAGGTTTCGAATCATGGCAAAAACATTCGACCATTTATACTCATTCCAATATCGAATCAATAAACCTCCAGAATAAGTGATTTTTATTTTGGACTCCCTGCATCTGATAATTATATGATAATTTGTACCAATTTTATACATTCTACAAAACAAATCTACTTCATAATTTTGGAATTAATAAAAAAATTATTTCAAATCAGCAATTGGTAACGGTTATGCATAATGAATAAATTTAACTCTCTTTTGATTGGGATCTGGTGATCCATACCAAAATTAATGTGGTTGCATAATCTTTCATTTGAATTTGTAATATGTTTGTAGTATGTTTAAATTACGAGGTAATAATGACAGAAACACCAAAATATTCAATTATTAAAAAAGAAAACCACATTGAGCTGCGTATGTACCCTTCTTTTATCAAAGCAGAAGTCACTATTCACGGTTCAAATCATCGAGATGCAGTATTCAAAGGATTCAATTATTTAGCTGATTTCATCTTTGGCAACAATATTAAAGCGGAAAAGATCGCCATGACTTCGCCGGTGCAGGTATCACAATCCCAAAAAATTGCCATGACCAAACCGGTTATTGTGAGTGGAGATGGAGATTACACAGTCGCTTTCATAATGCCATCTGAATTTACCATGGATAGCTTGCCAATCCCAAAGAATGACAGGATTAATCTCACAAGTGTACCAGCCGAAACAGTAGCTGTTATTCGCTATTCTGGGTATTTTCATGAAGCCAACATCAGTAAAGCGAAATCACACCTTAGTGCATGGCTGGAAAAAGAAGGAATGGAGTCCCAGGGTGATTTCATCGTTGCCGGTTACAACCCACCCTGGGTGCCCGGATTTCTCACAAGAAATGAAGTGATGATTAAGATTAAGACAAAAGAGAACTGACAAATTAATAATCAAGACAAAATTTCCACCCATAAAAGCCATAAACCCCTCATAAGATACAAAGAATCGAATGCGCATAATCGCTCCAACCAGAAGGAAGATAGAATACGCCAGGCTATCTATAAAAGCGAAACGAAGCAAGCGCTTACGACCCATTTCACCCACACTGGTATTCCCGGTAGCAGCCACCAGGAAATTGATACTATATGATTCAACAATATATATACCAGTTCGAAACTTGTAGTGAACTGGCGTCAAAATGATCGTTGCGTGCATCGCAGGAAAAATAAGAACCATGATGATATCCTCCTGAAAGATCAATCGGGAAAT
>DAOUGX010000494.1:0-7422 GCA_034428855.1 Anaerolineaceae bacterium
TATAAAGTCATTGTAACTGCATCTGCGATTGGGAAGTTGGGGCTTCCGGGATATGCATTGTATGGAGCAACGAAATCCGCTATTGATCGATTTGCAGAAGCATTTCGGTTTGAATTACCGGATCCGTCATCGTTAACATTGGTGTATCCGATTGCCACACGCACCGGATTTTTCCAGGAAGCAAATAAACATCCAGCTCCGCTGCCATGGCCTTCCCAAACTCCGGATAAAGTAGCCAAAGCGATCATTCATGGAATCCTGAAGGACCGGAAATCCATTTATCCATCTGTTATCTATAATATTTTTCTGGTAATTGGAAGGATTTTTCCTCCCCTGTATCGATTAGAACAATGGATAGAGCTACAACGTTTCAATACCTGGCTAAAAGAGTTGCCGGAAAAAAACTAAGTTAAATTTTTACGATACAGATTTGTGTTCACCTTCTCAAAACCCAATTTTTGATAAAGCTGGTTGGCTGCTTCTCTTTCTGGCCGCGACGTCAGACTGATTGCTTTGGCACCTTTTAATCGTGCAACTTGGGTGGCTGCTTCGGTCATCCGGGCAGCAATTCCCTGGCGACGAGATGCCTGATCGACCACTACATCCTCAATCCAGGCGTGAATACCCGTGGTGGTTCGATAGATAGCTAAGCTCAACATACCTACAATTTTGTCTTTTTCATTTTTTGCCACCCATAAACTACTGGCTTGAGATTGGATAATCTCCTGAATTTCGATTATCCCAGGTGTAGGGCTATATTTTGTTAATTGCGGAAACAGGTATTGAATTGCCTGGACTAATTCCTGACTGACCTCCAGAACTTGCTCGACTTTAATTATTTGAATACTTTGGTTTTCGATTTCAATGTTCATCGAGTTTTGTCTTCAATTGGCTATGAGCTGAATCTGGATCGATTGCCTTCACCGAATGGTTGTGGCGATAACCATTGGTTAATCCTTCAACGGTAAAAATTATTAACGCCGTCCAGACAATTCCGAATCCAATTAATTGTCCTCTGGTAAAAGGTTCATCATAAATAAAAACCCCAATTAGAAATTGGATCGTTGGTGCAATGTATTGAACAATTCCGATTGTACTCAAAGGAACTTTTGGTGCACCTGATGCAAAGAATAATAATGGAATTGCTGTAATGATGCCAGAAAGTGCTAGCAGGATCGTGGTTAATGTGCTGGCATGACCAAAAGCACCAGTACCATTTACTTCGACCAGTAAAAGATAAGCGATAGCTGGAAGAAAAAGCACCCCTGTTTCAATGGTTAATCCATGAATGGAGGGTAAAGGAGCGATCTTTTTAATTAAACCATAGGTTCCAAATGTAAAAGCAAGCACCAGCGCTATCCAGGGAAGGGATCCATGATCAATGGTGAGATAAATAACACCAATGGTAGCCAGAGCGACTGGCACCCATTGCAGCGGTCTTAGTTTTTCCTTCAGAAATACAACCCCTAAAACAACGCTTACCAAAGGATTAATAAAATAACCCAGACTGGTTTCCACCACGAAACCAGCATTCACACCCCACACATAGGTCAACCAATTCGTAGCCAGTAAAATCCCGGCAATAGTATATGTGATAACTGTCTTTTTGGTGATGGACTTTATAATGGCTGGAAATTCTTTTCTGACTGCAATCAGGAATAATAAAAAAAAGAATGACCAGGTGACACGGTGGGGCATTATTTGAATGGCAGGAGCTTCTTTTAAGAATTTAAAATAAATCGGAAAGAATCCCCACATTGCATACGCTGTAAAAACATAGAAAAGACCTTGTTTCATTAATTTTGCGCTTTCTTACCATCCAATGGACGCAATCATATCAGAGAATATTTGAATTGCTAAGATCAAAATCACAAATCTGATAGTATAATCACAGGGTTACCTGGGTTGGATGGACTAAAGGAACTACATGAAATCATTAGCATTTGTTATTAAATTTGCTCGTCGCTATACCACCCCTTTGGTTTTGACGATCATCAGTATGACCTTATTGGTGGGTGCGCAGTTGGTAATCCCCTGGATTATCCGCATCTTAATCAATACAGTCACCAGTGGGAATTTAAGTCTGAATAGTTTCAATACGATTACCAGGCTTACACTGATTGCGATGGGCATTTACCTGGTTAGGGCTGGGCTCCAATTTGTTCGTTCTTATATGGCCCACATTGCTGGTTGGGGAGTGGTAGCCGATCTACGAAAATTGGTTTATAACCATCTGCAACGCCTTAATTTACGTTATTATGAGGACAAACAAACCGGACAGATGATGTCCCGGGTGGTTAACGACACAGATTTATTTGAGCAATTAATTGCGCATGCCATACCGGAATTGATTGTAAATATTCTTACATTTATGGGCGTGGGAGCTGTTCTGTTCAGTTTGAACTGGAAATTGACTTTATTTTCCATGCTGCCTATTCCATTGGTGATCTTCTCGTTACGCTTATATGCCAAAAAGGTGAGACCAGCATTCGTCTTTCGTCAGAAAGAATTGGGAGAGCTGAACGCAATCCTGAATGATAATATTTCCGGGATTCGCGAAATCAAAGCCTTTACACAGGAAAATAAAGCACTGGAAAAAGTTGACTCACGGGTCGAACATTATCGAAAATCATTGCTCAAAGCATTAAAATTAATGGCAACATTTCATCCCTTTGTTGAATTTACTTCTTCCTTGGGCACTCTGGTCGTGATCTATTTTGGTGGTCGTCTGGTGGTCGATGGAGGATTACCGATTGCAGACCTGGTAGCATTCTTTCTGTATCTTGACCTCTTTTACCAGCCAGTCCGTAATTTGAGTGTAGCCTGGGAATCTGTTCAAACAGCTTTAGCAGCCTCCGATCGAGTGACTGAAATTTTGCAGGAAGAACCGGAACCAATTTATCAGCCAGGTAATCATAATTTACATGAACCTGTGCGAGGACATATCATCTTTGAAAATGTTTTTTTTCATTACAGCGAAGGTGACAATGTACTCGAGAACATTAACCTGAATATTCCCGCAAAAAGTGTGGTTGCCTTGGTTGGGCCAACCGGTGTGGGAAAATCGACCATGGTCAGTCTAATCCCCAGATTTTATGATGTAACGCAAGGAAAAATCACCCTGGATGGACTGGATGTTCGTAACCTTGCCTTGGAGGATTTGCGAAAACAAATCAGTATCGTTTTACAGGATGTGTTTTTATTTCATGGGACCGTGCGTGAGAATTTACTTTTCGGCAATCCAGAAGCCAGTGAAGATCACATGATTCAGGCAGCAAAAACAGCCAATGCGCATGAATTCATTCTTCAATTACCCAATGGGTATGATACATTGATTGGTGAACGAGGTATTAAACTTTCAGGTGGACAAAAACAACGCATCTCGATCGCCAGAGCTATCCTGAAAGATGCGCCGATATTGATCCTGGATGAAGCAACCTCTTCGGTTGATACGGAAACTGAATTGTTGATTCAACAGGCTTTAGAACGTCTGATGGTAGGAAGGACAGTGATACTGATTGCGCATCGCCTTTCAACCATTCGAAACGCAGATCAAATTGTTGTCCTGGAAGGTAAACAAATCGTAGAATTGGGTGACCATGCATCGTTGGTATCACAGAACGGATTGTATCAACGCTTGGTGAATGTTCAGCAATTATTGCAGCCAATAACCTCACAAAATTGATTAAGGATTAATGATTTTTGTTAATTAGAAATTTAATGGGAATTGTGATGAAAATTCCTTGACAATATTTCAATGATGTGTGATATACTCTATCTGCCTGTAAGTAAGGCTCGTGAGCAATTGCCGCTGGACCTGAATGTCGGTGGCAAATTTTTTTACCGGAAAGAACCGGTGTAAGGGATACTAGTAAGAATGGATAATAAATTGTATGTCGGGAATTTGTCCTACGCAACCACAGAAGATGATCTGAAAATCCTCTTCTCCAAAGCGGGTACGGTGACCTCTGTAGCAGTGATCAAGGATCGCGAAACAGGTCGGTCAAAAGGGTTTGCTTTTGTTGAAATGAGCAACCAAGCAGAAGCTGAAAAAGCAATTAATGAGTTCAATGGTTATACATTAGGTGAAAGAGACCTGCGTATTTCTATTGCTCGCCCCAAAGAAGAAGGTGGTCGCCGCGGAGATTTCGGTGGTGGTCAACGCAGAAGTGGCGGATATGGACAACGCGGTGGCGGCGGCGGTGGTGGCTATGGTGGAAACCAGGGCGGACCTCGCGATCGAAATCGTGGCTCACGCAGTGGTGGTACTCAGCGTTACTAAATCAACGCTGTTTCACAAATAAAATTTTTAGAAAGAATAAAGGAAAGTAATAAAATGTCAGAACGTGTAAAAGGTACAGTAAAATGGTTTAATGGAACAAAAGGCTATGGCTTTTTGGCTCGAGAAGAAGGCCCGGATGTTTTCGTGCACTATTCAGCAATCAACCGCGATGGTTTCCGAACCTTAGAAGAAGGCCAACAGGTCGAGTTCACCATTGAAACTGGACAAAAAGGCCCACAGGCAGCCGACGTAGTCGTCCTGTAATTCAATTTCATATTGAAAACCGAAAACCCCATCGTAAGGTGGGGTTTTTTTTATTGTTGTTTCATTTATTTAATGATTTATTGTTTATTATGCTAGTATAAATGAAATATGACCTGGAGATTTGAATGCAAATTTTCCCTGTTTCCTCAAAAAAAGAACTGAAAAAATTCATTGAGCTTCCTTATAAAATTTATCAAAACGATCCGGTCTGGGTTCCTCCTTTACATAGTGAAGTGGCTGGCCAGTTTGACATGGTACGTAATCCATTCCTGAAGCATTGTCAGTATCAATTATTTTTGCTGGTCGAAAGAAATGAGGTGGTTGGCAGGATTGCAGCATTTATTGACAATCTGGCTGTTGATTTCTGGCAGGAGAAAATCGGTTTTTTTGGTTATTTTGAAGCTCCTGCCAATGTTGAAGCAGCAAAGTTGTTAATGAAAACTGCATACCAATGGTTAAAAGAGAAAGGTATGCATAAAATATGGGGTCCATGGTCATTCGTTTCACAGGAATGGGGTAGTGTCGTTGAAGGCTTTTCTCCTTCTCCCGTGGTTATGTCACCATACAACCCGCCTTATTACAATGAATACTATGAATATTTTGGTTTCAAGAAAGTAAAGGATTTACTGGTATATATGATCGATGCTACCCAGCATTACCAGATCCCGGAAAGAATTCTGACCTTGACAGAAAAAATCCAGACTCGCTACAAAGTTACAACCAGAGCATTGAATATGCTAAAGCTGGATCAGGAAGTGGAAAGTATCATCTCACTATCCAATGAATGCTTGGTCAAAAATTGGGGGTATTCGCCGGTAACCGATGAAGAAGTAAGAGCGATGGTGCGAGATTTGAAACAGATCATTCAACCAAAAGGAGTCATATTTGCTGAGGATCAGCAAGGAAAACCTGTGGGATTTGCGATTGCAATTCCGGATATTAATATTTTATTGAAAGGATTAGGGGGCAGACTCTTGCCTTTAGGCTGGTTAAAATTGATACGTGGAATTCCAAAATTAAAGCAATATCGCATGTTTGCGTTAGGTGTTGTTCCAGCTTTCCATGGTAAAGGGGTGGATAGTCTTTTGTATCGTGCTCTGTATGAATCCATCTATTCTGAAGACATGAAAATGGAAATTAATTATGTTTTGGAAGATAATGATCCGATGAATAATGCAATTATCAAGTTAGGCGCAAAACCTTATCGGCGCTATCGGGTGTATGAAAAAGAGATCACGCTTGATGAAGCTTAACGTTTTCTGTTGTTGAATTTTACATCCGCTCCAGATATATCCTGAAAAGACTCCAAAGAGAAAGAATTGTTTTCATCTGGATCATGACTGGCATACCAGACTTGTGCAAAAAAGGGGTTCAATTTTGCCTGTTGGTCACCGTTCCAGGGTGGGTTGACACAGATAGGACACCAATGACCTGCTTTCAAAATGGAGTAAGGTTTTGCACCAAATTCATGTCCGAAGGCACATCTCCAGTTCAGGGTTTGGTATAGATCGCCAATCCAGTCTGAAGAGAGACATTCACCACCTCGAAAACGAGCAGCTTCCTGAAGATCATTGATATCCAGAATAGTCTTGCTTTCATCGTACCCATGGTTCAATATTTGTTGTGTCGAAACAATTTCTTCTTGCTGAGGTTCTTCGTCCCAATAAGGTATAGTTTCATATGTTTCATAATTCTTAAAAAATGCAGTGATTCGCTGATCATTTTTTTGCAGATACCAATGACGTGTTCCATTGGCATGCAGTTCCACTGAATGTTTCAAAATCTTATGGGTTTGTTTTTCGACAATCATTTGGATAAATGGAAAATTCCTGCTTAACAAAGCTAAGAATTTAATCGATAATGGTGCGCTTTTTTGCAAGGTAGTCCATATATCAGACATGTTATCGCGCCAGTAATGCAGATATTGGTTGCAAATGTGACTGTCGAGATAATAATGTAAATGAAAATTCCGTAGAGCATACCAATTGCGGTTGGTCACTTTTTTGTGTCCGGATAAACCGAGCATTTTGTAAGTTTGATTCAGATAATCTTCTGCGTTGATGCGCATGCCCGGACCACCCCCCATGTTATATGTCCTGCGCCAGAAATCTGAGTCTTTCGGGATATTTAAGGCGTTTATCAAACCAAAACCAGCGTCCCGGTTACTGATATTCTCCATGCAGGTCTTCAATGGCATATGAAACATGATGGGATCCTGTAATTTCATGTACCGTCTGAAATCAGTTGGAATGATATATGTCATTCGGATGGATGCCCAATACTTTAACTCAGACTCCAGAACAGCCCTTTCTCCTGCAATCTTGGTGATGGCATAATAATCAAACACGGATGGGTTAATTGGATCACCAACTCGTCCCCAATGAATGGGTGGTTGCCGGTCGCCCGTCTCTGCCACGGTGCCGGTATGAATGTAGCGAATATGGTTTTTTCCGTCAGGTTGAGCTTGAATGGCTTGAATAACATTATTCACGGCATCAATATTGACCGCGCTGGCATTTTGGGGGTAGTAATCTGCCATAGGTGAGATATAAGCCATGGCATTCAGTACCCAATCCGCCCCGGTCATTGCTTCCAGCATGTCATCCAACTGAGTGGCATCCCCCCAGATGATTTTCAAACCATCTCCCTGAACATTTCCCTTTCCAGGAATGGAATTAATATTGGATAGAATTTCGTAGGGTTGAAACAATAGTTTTTCACGGGATTGCGGTAACAATAGTAAAACGATATCGAATTGTTCCCGCCTTTTCCAGAGTTCCTGAAATGCAGCAAACCCCATCGTGCCTGAGGCGCCTAACAAGACCACCCGTTCTTTTTTCAATTTACCTCTCTGGAGAAAATGAAAGAAATTAATA
>DAOUGX010000495.1:0-3999 GCA_034428855.1 Anaerolineaceae bacterium
AGACGTCCCGAAATTATTAAACGAATTCAGCAACACCCTGTACGAAGAAATTGATTACATCCATGAAGGCAAAAACGCAGAAATTTTTAAAGAGAATTTCAAGAATTTGGAATATGTACGGGTTCCAAATGTCTTCTGGAGTCATACCACCCGACGGGTCTTGACCCTGGAAAACGTTCTGGCGATCAAGATTACTGATTATGAATTAATTGAACGTGCAGGTATTGACCGTAGTGAAGTGGCCAGGAAGCTTTTCAACACCTATCTTAAGCAAATCTTTGAGGACCGCTTCTTTCACGCCGACCCGCACCCGGGCAATCTGTTTGTTCAGCCTGCCGCAGAAAGGGATGATCCACAAAACTGGAAAATCACTTTTGTGGACTTTGGGATGGCGGATGAACTGGAGGAAAAGACATACGAAGGGTTAAAGGAAGCGGTTCTGGCGGTTGGTTTTCAGGATGTCAGCCGGTTACTCAAGGCTTACCAGATTCTGGATGTACTATTACCGGAAGCAGATCTGGATTTATTGGAACGTGCCAGCCAGCGGGTTTTTGATCGCTTCTGGGGAAAATCCACGTCTGAATTGATGAGTATGCATGCCCGCGAAGCTCAGGAATTTATGAAGGATTTTGAGGATTTGTTGTATGAGATGCCTTTCCAGGCACCTGAAAACATCATCTTGCTGGGCAGATGTGTGAGTATTCTTTCTGGCATTTGTACCGGGTTAGATCCGAATTTCAATATATTTGAGAATATCGTGCCCTACACCGAAAAACTGGCAAATGGTGAGGGAGAAGGACGCTGGTCAGTGATCTGGAGTGAAATCACCAGGATGTTTCAACTGGTGCTGCGCCTGCCTACAAGGGCTGATAATCTGATCACCCGAATGGAACAAGGGCGGTTGGAGGTAAGGGTGCCGGGCATGATTCACGAATTCGAACGGTTGAGGAGAGCACAGGGCAAGACCACCTTGGCGATTATTTTTGCTGCGTTTTTATTGGCAGGTGTGCAATTTTATCTCGCGGGCGAGATGACGATTGGGATTGTGTTTTGGGGTGTAGCGGGATTGTTGTTGGTGATTTTGTTAATATCACGATCGTAGGCGTAAAAATAACTCCCTTTTCAATTATCAATACGAGTTCTCATTAACTTTCTCGAGATACAAGCTTTATATTTGACTGGCTGTAACCTTCAATCGTTATAGACAAATTGTGAAATTTTTCCTATAATGATTATGAAGGGGGAATCCTCAATCATAAAGATAAATTCCCCCAATAAGGAATCCAAATATGAAATCCAAAATGATTTTTCTTTTGTTGACAATTATATTGGCGTCCTGTCAACCCATGAATTCACCAACGCCTGAAATTCAGGAAGTCACCAGGATCGTTAAACAAACATCATTGGTTACACAAATCGTTGAACAAACTGTCGAAGTCCCAAAAATTGTTAAAGAGTCGGTAGTGGTAACAGAATTTGTAAATAAACCAACTCCAACAGCTACCAAATTCTGGGATACAGAATACAACTTGCCCGCACATTATTTTGATGCAATGCTG
The DNA here is from genome assembly GCA_034428855.1 of Anaerolineaceae bacterium. Classification (GTDB taxonomy): domain Bacteria; phylum Chloroflexota; class Anaerolineae; order Anaerolineales; family Anaerolineaceae; genus UBA6170. Next base: position 1,560 of record DAOUGX010000495.1, read on the forward strand.
GTCGTTGTTCAATTCTATACTTTTCTGGAAACAAAACAATGTGAAGCTAATTATGATTTGTATAGTGAATGGGCGAGACCACTTAATAGTAAAGAGGATCAAATAAATTATTGTCTTGATCCAGAAATAAAAATAGAATTGCTATCGGTTACACCATACAATTACAATTTAGTTTCTGAAGGAAGAAATCCGTTGTTAGAACCAGAGGATTTAGTTTTTTTTGAAGTACTTACAAAAGAATCATATAAAGGAAATGTAAAAAACTATCATGTTTGGCGATCCGCAATTTTAGAAAATGGCGAATGGAAAATTGGAAAAGGTGGAACTAGTCCACCAATGTATGGAAGTGAATATTGGAATAGGTAGAAGAAAAAACTAATAAGGGGTAAGAAATGAAACATATAAAGAAAACAATACCAATAATTATATCGATTACACTGCTACTGATAATTGGAATATCAAATATTTCTGCAAATCCACATTTGTCTTATCAAGACGATAAACTTGAAATTGAAACAATAATATATGAATATTTTGCTACCAGATATCAATCTGGAAAATCAAATATTGATCAGAATTTTTCTTCTCTTATTGATGTTAATAGTAAATTGATTAATGATGAGATTGAAAAAATAAAACTTGAAAATTACATTAATCAATTAAATGATTTATATTATTCCTCTTATGAATTCAATTTGGAAAATTTAGAATACAATATCGATGGAACCAAGAATATTGCATCAGTTTTATTAAGTGAAAATTCTGATGTAATTTATAATATTTCAATTGAAATTGATAAAGATAATCCAATTGTTACAAAATTAAGGGGATTAAAACATAAAATCACATTAACAAAAACTGAAACCGGTTGGATAATCAGCTCTGATGATTATGAAGATATTGTTTGGAAATTCATTCATGGTTCGGGGCTTGATCCCAATGAAGTTAAAAATATTATTGATCAAAATATCGTCGAAGAAAATTTTTCTCAATTGCTATCAGACCCTTCTTGCAATTTACCTTATGATTCTACTACACATGAATATAACAGAAATGGAGCAGTGAACTATGCAAAAATTTGGGCATTAAGTCGAAACCCAAATTATTATAATTTTGAAAGAGATTGCACAAATTTTATAAGTCAAGCTATACATGTAGGTAGTTCAGCTGGAATGTCAGATGAATCCCAGTCAGGTTGGTATTATTATAATGTTTATAATCGTGGTGCTGCTTGGACTGATGTGGAAAAATTCCATTTGTTTACAACTCATGAATATGAAAGAGATTATTTCTATCAATCTGGACCAGAAGGATGTGATCTAGCCAGTAAATATGATTTGAGACTGGGTGATATAGTCCAATTTGATTTTACAGAAGAGGAAGAAGGGTTTGATCATTCAGTAATTATTACTGAAATGGAATACGTTTATGGAGAATATTTTTATTATTTTTCAGCGCATTCTAATGATTATTTAAACAAACCTTTAGATTCTGTGTTAACTTACTTAGACCGACGGTTTATAAGAATCGAAAGAATTGATGGATTAATCCCAACATTTATTCCTTTCGTTAGTAATAATTCTGGATATACTGCTTCGTCTAGTTCTCAAGAGAATATTGCTCCACTCAACCAGGCTTATCCAGCACCAGAAACAGAATTATTTAATCCAATAGAAACCACCCGAATTGGTTACCCATAATTTCATTTGAATACTTAAATAGCATGCCAATGTCTTAAAAGCCTTAACTTCAATTTACAGTTTTTTAAACAATTACTAAAAAAGACAAATCTCTGATTTGCTAATTTGAAATGAATCAAAAAAAGGCATGTATTTACAATGATAAACATGCCTTCTTTTTTATTTATAATCCTTAAAGGTTTTATTTCATCTTATCCGCATGTTCGATGGCGGCATCCAGCAGACTGCGTAAGCCCAGTAAAAATTCTTTGCGGGCTGTGCGATGATGCTCACGGGTACCTTCCGGTAAGAACGATTCAGCTACCTTATGCATATTCTCACGGGCAGCGCGCATGTGTTCACGGGCTTCCTTAATCTTTGGATTTTGCGGTCTTTCTGTTGTTTTCTCGGCCATAACTACCTCCAATCGGGTAGAAAATTTCTACCGTTAATTGCATTATATGATATTTTAACTGCCCGTCAAGAGGAGATTCAACCTGCCCATTCAGTAAACAATCCATACCATCCCGGATGCTATGGGATTAATGGCGGAAATGCCGAACGCCGGTGAAGAGCATAGCGATTCCGAGATGATTGCAGGTATCGATCGATTCCTGGTCGCGCACTGATCCACCCGGTTGCACGATGGCTACAATCCCGGCTGCGGCTGCTTTTTCAACTGAATCCGAGAAGGGGAAGAAGGCATCGGATGCCATTACCGCACCCTGGGCTTTCTCACCAGCGCGTTGGGCTGCCATGAC
>DAOUGX010000496.1:0-1563 GCA_034428855.1 Anaerolineaceae bacterium
ATTGGAACCATTTTTTATGTTTTTCTCGCAATCGTGGCCGTTGGATCTGCATTGGGGATGTTGATCAACCGGAATGCCATTTATTCTGCATTGTTTCTGGTGTTAAATTTTGCAACAATTGCAGTCCTGTATCTGGCCTTAGGCGCACCTTTTATTGCCCTATCGCAGATCACAGTGTATGCCGGAGCCATTATGGTGTTATTCCTGTTCGTCATCGCGCTTTTAGGTGCTGAAAAATTACCAGGCTATGAGCCCATAAAAGGTCATCGGATTGCGGCAATTGTTTTGGCGCTGGTATTTATTGCAGAGTTGGTGTTGTTTTTCTTCTTCCGCAATCAAACAACAGGACCTGTGCCATTGATTGGCCCGGAATTTGCCAGTCCCAAGAATATTGGTGTGATAATGTTTACCGAATATTTGCTGCCATTTGAGGTGGTAGCCTTTATTTTATTGTCCGCGACGGTTGGTGCAATTATGTTGACCAAACCGGAACGAAAAGTCGCGACCAGATTATCTCAGCAAAGAGATTAAGAGGGAGGTATTATGCCACTCAGTTATTTCCTGGGTTTATCCGCCATCATGTTCACCATTGGGGTCTTGGGTGTGATCTTACGCCGTAATGCACTGGTGATCTTTATGTCTCTGGAGTTGATGTTTAATGCAGCCAATCTGGTGTTTGTCACCTTTGCCAGTTATTACCAGATTTTGACCGGACAGATTTTTGTATTCTTTGTCATGGCAGTCGCTGCAGCTGAGGTTGCGGTAGGATTGGCTTTGATGGTTGCTATTTTCCGCACCAAACGCAGTATTGATATTGACCAGATGAGCAGCCTGAAAGGCTAACAGGAGCGTGCCGATGTTGTTTCAAGAAACAGTAACGAATTCAACTTTTTCTCTGGTGCCCCTGGTTGTTTTTCTGCCTGTGTTGGGCATTTTACTGAACTGGCTGTTCGGAAAACGCCTGGGTGAAAAAGGGATTGGTAGTATTGCCAGTCTGGCAGCTGGAGGATCCTTTGTGGTCTCGGTGTTGTTAGCGCTGGCATTGGTACAGAACCATGAAGCTGTCCGGGTTCCATTATTCACCTGGATATCAATCGGAACCTTTGACCTGAGCTGGGTTTTCCGTGTGGACACACTTTCGGTCACTATGATGTTGGTGGTGAGTGGAGTGGGAACCCTGATCCACATTTATTCCATTGGTTATATGCACGAGGATGTGCGTCATCAGGGCGAACCCAATCGCTTCCGCCGCTTCTTCATTTTTCTTAATCTCTTCATCGCCGCCATGATGATCCTGGTCTCGGCTGATAACTTCCTGATGTTGTTTGTTGGTTGGGAAGGTGTAGGACTTTGTTCTTATCTGTTGATCGGTTTCTGGTTTGAAAAGGGTGAAGGTGGATTAGGAAATGCTAAAGCCGCCAAGAAAGCTTTTATAACCAACCGTATCGGCGATTTTGGATTATTAATCGCCATTTTCCTGATCTTCTGGAATTTTGGTACATTGAATTTCGCGGAAGTATTTGCCATGGTACCAGGTGTAGCACAAACACAGCCTGGTGTTTT
>DAOUGX010000497.1:0-1952 GCA_034428855.1 Anaerolineaceae bacterium
TTTTTCCTGATTTATGGTAAAACTAAATCAGAGTTGTCTGAATTTTTTTGAGGAGATTTCTCATGAGTGTTGAATTACGACCGGTCACCAAGGCAAATTTTGGTTCTGCCATTAATCTGGAAGTCAGCCATGATCAGGCAAACTTCGTAGCCAGCAACCTGTATTCAATCGCTGAATCAAAAGTTTACCCTGAATGTATTCCACTGGTGATTTACGCCAATGATACCCCGGTTGGATTCCTGATGTACGCGTTTGACAATAAAGACTCAAGTTACTGGATCTGCCGCTTAATGATCGATCGATATTTCCAGGGAAAAGGCTACGGGCGGGAAGCCATGCAGTTGGTGATCGATGAGATCCGTAAACGCCCAAATATTGATCAAATAAAACTGAGCATCAACCCTTATAACCAGTCGGCCGAAAAACTTTATTCACAATTAGGATTTGTTAAAACGGGAGAACTGGTTGAAGGCGAAGAAGTAATGTGTCTCCAATTTGCGCCTTAACCATTCGATCGTATTGGCTCATCAGTAAACCGTGTTGATCCATTAACCAATCGACTCAATGATGGCTTTTATTGTGGATTTATCGCGTACCGGTGATATATTTCTCCAGATCGGCTATCAGTGCATCCCGGTCTTTCAGCAAGGTACTGACCATATCCCGCATGGAGATAATGCCTAAAAACAGATCGTTTTCTGTCACCAGCAAGTGTCGAAAATTGCGATTAATCATGACTTGCATACATTCCTCCAAAGGAGTATCGGAGGGAACAGTCACAACATTTCGGGTCATGAAAGTGCTAACAGGCATTTCAAGGATTGCTTCACTCTCTTCCGCCAGGAATCGAATCATATCTCTTTCCGAGATAATTCCTACCAATCCGGATTCGGTTAATACAGGTAGCGCCCCCACCTTTTTTTCCACCATTAAATCGATAGCAGCCCGCATACTGGTATTGGGTGATATGTAATAAATCTCACTACCCTTGTGCTGAATCAGATCTTTTACTTTCAACATAAGCGTTCTCCTTCATAGCCCATGAATTACAACTTCATTATTTTAGTTTTAAATCTATCTTGTAATAAAAAAATTGCAAGTCAGGATATGACCTTTTTAAGATAAGAGAGCTCTTCAAAAATCTAAAGAATCCGGATTGTCTGTAACCAGCCGTCAGGTTTTGGCGAACTGCTTACAGTCGATTCACAAATCTCTCAATCCGTGTGATTGCCCGCTCCAGCTTCTCGTATGATGTGGCATAAGAACATCGGCAAAAGCCTTCTCCACCAGCCCCAAAAGCAGATCCTGGCACAATCGCTACTCGTTCTTCATTTAATAAGCGTTCGGCAAAGGCTTCATCATCCAATCCGGTGACACTCACCTTGGGAAAAGCATAAAAAGCACCTTTAGGCTCAAAGGTCGGTAACCCTATACGATTGAATTCTCCCACCACAAATTTTCTGCGGCGATCATACTCCTCCACCATCATCTGTACGGCTTCATCCACATCTGCCAAAGCCTCTACTGCTGCGATTTGAGCAATGGTCGGCGAAGACATAACGGTATATTGATGAATACGAACCAGTCCACCAATGATCGATGCAGGACCCAGGGCATACCCGATCCGCCATCCGGTCATGGCATAATCCTTCGAAAAACCACCCAATAACAAGGTTCGTTCTTTCATCCCTGGCAGGGTTGGAAAACAAACATGTTTGTGACCACTATAAACCAGACGATCATAAATCTCATCTGAGATCACAATCAGATCATGCTTCTCTGCGATTCGGGCAATTTCCAACAAACGATCATAAGTTGCTACTGCACCGGTCGGGTTATTGGGAAACCCGAGCAAAATTGCCCGCGTCCGTGGGGTGATGGCAGCTTCAATCGCAGCAGGATCAACATTAAAATTATCCTCCATGCGGCAGGGAATCTCCACTGGAACACCA
>DAOUGX010000498.1:0-1643 GCA_034428855.1 Anaerolineaceae bacterium
CACCACCACCATGTAGGGGAATTTGTCAGGCTGGGATTTGTTGTATTCGGAAATATTACGGGTACCAACCTGTGAAAAACGGTGGTATCGAGCATCCATTTCACGTTGTATCCACTGTAAAGCGCCTACTACTTTTTCTGTGTCGGTAATAACCGGAGAAAGTAAATGAGGGATACCATTATAGCCAGTGAGTTCAACCCGTTTTGGATCAACCATAATCATACGGAGGTTGGCGGGTGAGTTATTAAGCAAAAGGCAACAAATAATGGAATTCACACATACCGATTTTCCGGAACCAGTCGTACCGGCGATCAAGAGGTGAGGTAAACCCGTTAAATCGGAAGAAACCGGTTCACCGGATACATTCATGCCCAGTGCAATTTTCAAAGGAGATTTTTTCGTGGAAAAACTTTTGCTATCGATGACTTCCAATAAGGTTACCCGGTTTGCTTCAGCATTTGGTACTTCAATGCCCACATAGCTATGACCAGGCACTGGCGCCTGGATGCGAATCCGCGGGGCTGCCAGGGCTAACGCTAAATCATCTGCCAGATTTGCAATCTTACTGACACGGACTCGTGTTCGACCGGTGCGAGATTCAATAAAAAGGGGTTCGACTCCAAATTGAGTGATGGTAGGTCCGCGTTTGATTTCCACTATTTTTGATGGAGCACCAAATGACGTTAATGTGTCTTCAATCAGCGCGGCTCGTTCTTTATCAACATTCGTCTCAACACTGATCGTCGAAGCTGGATCCAGGATAGTTTTCACTTCAGGCAAACTCCATTGTCCAGAGTTCGCACCCTGGGTAACCGAAGGTTGCAACCTGGAAGACTCGGTTGTTGACACTGAAGTTGGAGAAGATTGTATTGGTTTGGTTTGACCAGGTTTAATGGTATCGGTTGGTTGATGTGTTGAAGTGGTTGGTTTTTCAGAATAGCGTTTAACTGGAACCGGGTGATCTAAGGGGATAAAATCATCCTGTAATAATTCTTCCCTTTCATCAGAAGCAGGGGTTTTGGTCTTTTGCAATAATTCCAATCGTTTGGATTGTTCTCTGACAGCCTGACGATCCTTCAGATTGTGTTGAAATGAATTCCAGACGGGTTCTATTTTTCTAAAAATATCTGGAATTGAGAGATCAAGGGTAAGACCTAAAGCAATTAATAACCAGGCTGTCATAACAATAATGGCACCGGCTTGTCCCAAACCATTGACCAGAAAAATCTCAAAAAATGCACCGATAAATCCACCACCTTTACCAGATCTTGCAGTTTCCCATCCACCAGGTGAGAAAAGGTGTAGCCAGGATAATAGATTGAGGTACAGAAGGGTAATGCCTGTAATTCTTTCAGCAGATAGGAGTGGCAATCTCTCCACATTTCGTAAAACTAACCAGATGCCAACAACCAGTAATGCCAGAGGTAACACAAATGTACCCCAACCTGCCACCTGTGAAATGGATTGGATCCACCAATTGGTAACCGTTCCACGTTGCGACGTTAATAAAGACAGAATGGTTAAAAATCCAATTAAGGAAAGAAATATTCCCAAAATATCCAGTTTTCTTTCATTGGAAATGTTATTCCAATGCCAACTGGATTTAGAGAGATTACGAGATTTACGGCTTTTTGATCGGGGTT
>DAOUGX010000499.1:0-2546 GCA_034428855.1 Anaerolineaceae bacterium
GGGCATTGGGTGCCTAACTCAAGAATGATGTTGCCTTCATGATCCGGATAGGCAATCCCGGATTCGGGTTCCAAAAATGCGTGATCCACAAAAGGTGTTGAAAAACGGCCTTCCGCAATGATCGGAGCAGATTCAAATACGGCTTCCACATCACCACGTTTTAAGAAAGATTTATGACAAATGTTTCCGGATGGATGAATCCTGGGTGCATTTGGTTGCATGGCTTCCTGGATGGAAAAAATTCCGGGCAAAGGCTCGTACTCGACATGCAGGGCAGCCACTGCCTGTTCCGCGATTGCTTCGGTGTCAGCAAAAACGACAGCGATAATATCTCCAACCGAACGGACAAAATCTCTGGCGATGGCAGGTTGATCACGCCGTAATATCCCAACCAGATTGGTGCCTTCCACATCTTTGCCGGTTAACACCAAACGAACTCCAGAAATTTGTAGCGCTTCTTCAGCGTTAATTTTGATGATGCGTGCAGAAGGAATATCTGCATATTTGATTTTTCCATATAAAAGAATGTCTGGTTTTTTATCGGCTGAATACATAATTCGACCGGTTACTCCATCGATGGCATGTTTGTCTGGGTTTTCTGCTCCCATTAACCCTGACGGGGAAGCGGATTGGTAAATTTTTTCTATGGGAACCGATTGAATACCTTGTTGAATCAGATGACTGGCATTTTGAACTGCTCTGATAATGCTGGCGTATCCCGTACAACGGCAGATATTATCTTTTAAAGCGTAGCGAACATCCTCTTCTGTCGGATGAGGATTCTGATCTAAAAGTGCTTTGGATGCTAAAAGCATACCAGGTGTACAGAAGCCACATTGCACCGCATTTTCACTGATAAAACTATACTGCAACGGATGCAGACCATCTGCAGGGGTGAGGTTTTCGATGGTTTCTACTTCACACCCATTGATGCGTTTCATCAACACCAGACAACTACGTTCAGCTTTGCCATTGATGATCACCGTACAGGTGCCACAATGACCCGTGGAGCAACCATTCTTTACACTGACCAATCCAAGGTTTTCCCGTAAATAATCCATCAGTTTCTGGTCGGGAGGAACGTTGGCAACCACTGGCTGATGATTAACAACAAATCGAACTTGAATTAATTCATTCATCTGTTTTCCTGTTTTGTATGGGATTTAAAGAATTTAACGATTGTGAGTCAGAATAATTTTCGGGTATTTATTCGAACTTAATAATTATACTGAAATTAAAAAAATGAAGATTTGTCAGGATATTATTTTTCATTCAAATAAAAACTGGAATACAGAATAAAATTCTCATGAAAACTTTCCAGCCAGGCCTGGATGAAGGTTCTTTGTTCGAAGAGGGGGAGTAAATCCACAGCCAGATCTGCGACTTTTATCTTTGTTATTTTCTCAGATAGGATTTTCATTGCAACAGGTAATGGATATGGCTTTTTCCCATCTTTCAATAATTTTTCTTCCAGGGGCTGGATTTTTTGCTGCATGAACCAGAGTAAATCATAGAAATCTCGACCTTTGATATGGATGCCTTCGCTACCTGTTTTGAAATTTCTTTCCAGACAGGCAATGATTTTGCCTGCCATCATGGTTTCCAACGAGAAATGAGAGGCGACCAGGCTGTGGCCAAAAAGAAAAACGGGTGTTTTGCGAATAATGGCTGTTTGTTGATGTGGACTTATCTCCACTTTGAGATGCAGTGCTTCATTTGGAAAAGCGGATAAACCTAATGCGTTTAAAATAGGAAGTTTTAAGGTGGTTCTCTGTACTCCCCATTCACCAGTCTGGGTTTTGGTGACAATATCTGCATAGCCAATTGTGGATCTGAAATAGGTAGCCAGGTCGTGCTCAAGATTGTCTATGTTAATACCAGCTGAATTATCCAGGTCGATATCTTCAGACAGACGGTTGAGATCATAGATTACGTGCAGGCAGGTGCCACCATAAAAATTCAACTCTCTATAAATGGGGTGATTGTAAAGATAATCAAGGACAATGGCCTGAAGGACTTCTTTGAGAATAATTCTTTTGGTTGAATTCTCTAATAAGGGATCCTTGTTCATAAGGATGTTTTGTAAGGATTGTATTAATGTCGCCATACTGTATTCCTGAAGTTTTTCAATATTTTCTGCATCTTAAGACTTTTGCTTAATTCTACATATTCTGAAAACCTGTTTCGATCTTGTACTGAAAATTCCTCGACATTCAAACGTAAATCTTCCGATAGATTGTAATTCGAAGCTAAGGTAACACCTGATAGCGGTCGTAAATACAGGTAATCAAAGAGTGCTTTTGGCAATGATGCCTGAGAAAATGGAATTCCCATATATTCGTAGAAATTAAAACCGGTATACAATATTTCTTTAATATTTCGATAAGTGAATGTCCCCAGTTTGTTCTCTATCGCACGAGCATGTTTAATCGTAATGGCTGTTACTGGGTATGTGATCTCACTCAATATGGCGTGTCTCTGAAGGACGTATTCCAGTGATACATATGATTGTGGAATGAGAATTGCGCTGATGGCAGGAGGAAAAT
>DAOUGX010000500.1:0-2239 GCA_034428855.1 Anaerolineaceae bacterium
CTTTCCATTCCTCGTGACCTTTGGGTCAATATTCCCAATTATGGTGAAAATCGTATCAATACTGCTCATTTTTTTGCTGAAGCCAATTTGCCAGGATCAGGTCCTGATGCCGCAGTTCAAACAGTAAGAGAAAACTTTGGTTTATCTGTTGATTATTATGTTCGATTTAGCTTTGATAGTTTTAAAGAGATTGTTAACGCCATGGGTGGCATTACCATCGATATCCCTGAACCAATGTCGGGATTTGAACCAGGCAAATATACGCTCGATGGAGATCAGGCATTGGCATTTGCCAGAGATCGCTCCGGAAGTGATGATTTTTATCGGATGCAACGTGGTCAAATGGTGCTAAAAGCTGCTGTCAAACAAGTACTCTCTCCGATTACCTGGCCGAGAATACCCATCATCATTACCACCAGCTTACAGGCCATCAACACAAATGTACCATTTTATGAATTACCACGCATTGGTGTTGCCCTTGTTCGAGCCATCATCTCTGACACAATCAACTCTCAGACGATCACACGCGAGATGGTTTTTCCAACCACGACTGCAGATGGTGCAAATGTACTTATTCCCAATTGGGATTTGATTAATCCATTGTTAATGGAAATGTTCGGGGAATAATTTCTACCCGACTCCATTTTGAGTATGGCGTAACCGCTCCCAGGTTTCATCGTCTTCCAGGGTTATCACCCGGAATGCTTCCGCGTATTGCATCCCTTTGTCTTTAGCGCGTTCAGCAGCCCATTGTTTAACCCGATCACCCGGATCCCAATTTGGAAATTGGCTTTTATGAGCCCGTAAAGCTTCCAATTTTAATTCCATTGTGTCATCAATACTGATAAATAATCCAGTTTGTTGTTGCCCATAAACATATACTTTACGAACTTTGTGCGCTTTAATGCCCTCGCGTTCCAATTCCTGAAATAGATTAGGCTGACCAGACGCAGGGAATACAGCATCCAACGCTGCTGTTGCCGCAGCGCGATGATCAGGATGATTAATATAATATTCGCTGGCAAATACAACGGTAGGATCACCGGTCACAACCACCTCCGGTTTAAATCGTCGGATTTCTCGCACCAATTTCTTTCTCAACTCAAGTGTGGGAGATAATAATCCATCTGGTTCCCTTAAGAAAACAATTTCCTTTGCCCCCGCGATTCTGGCAGCTTCCCTTGCTTCGGCTTCACGAATTTCGGCCGCTTTCTCTCGGGTCATTCCGGGAGAAGCAATTCCCACATCTCCACTGGTACACAGCACATAGCTAATACGGCTTCCTGCTTTTGCCCATCGGGAAAGTGTACCCGCACAAGAAAATTCGATATCATCCGGATGAGCAACAATCGCCATTGCACTTTCAGGAATGTAAAAAGGTTGATCCGACATTTCCACCTCAATTGATTAATAAGTAGCTGTTGCCTATTTTAAGGCCGAAAGTCAGATAATTCAAATGATCTGAAGAAAGTGTCAGCAGATTGATTATTTATTTTTATCTTGCTTCTGAATGAGAGATAATTGATTTTCCTGCCAGGTAATGACACGATTCCGACCAAGTTCTTTAGCCTTTAATAAAGCCTGATCGGCCTGATCAATCACCCATTCCAGACGTGAATCACAATCTCCTTCCATGCTGGATATTCCCAGACTAACCGATACCGATACATCTCCACGATCTGTCATGATAGGTCGATCTAAAACCAACAATCTGATGCGATTTGCAATGTTCTGTGCTTGATGTATACCCGTCTCGGGAAGGAGTATCACAAATTCTTCACCACCGTATCGACCAATAATATCTGAAGATCGTAAAACGGATCGACACCGGGTTGCGATTTGTTGTAAAACCTGATCTCCGATGATGTGACCGTACACATCATTTACCTTTTTGAAGAGATCAATATCTAGCATGATTACAGAAATGGAATGGTTGTAACGACATGCACGACTGAATTCTATTTGACCTAAATTGAATAACTGTCTGCGATTATATAATCCGGTTAAAGAGTCAATCATCGCCAGTTTTTCAAAGTTTTCATACATTCTGGCTCGTTCTACAGCTGCACTGAATTGATCTCCCAATGTCTGCAATAAATTTATTTCATCCCCTGAAAAGATAACTTCAGGTGCCATTACCAGGTGTAGAAATCCGATTCGGCGTTCCCCTAACTTCAGAGGGATACTGATTAATCCCGGATACGAAATGGAAACATCAAATAAAACCTTACAGGGCATG
>DAOUGX010000501.1:0-3855 GCA_034428855.1 Anaerolineaceae bacterium
AATTTGCGATCCTCTGCTAACAACAGAAGTGCTCGTGCTGCTCCTTTTTCTGAGATAATTCCTGCAATCAATGCACTGCTATCAAAGAACAAATTAATCGGCAGCATAATGATCCTGATAGTAACGCTCACGTTCTTCATCCAATGATTTCAATAAATCATCCAATGAAATATTTTCTTCCTGTACATTTTCAGCAATCTGATGACCTAGCCAATTGACTTGAGAAATACGTGGTGTCAACATAAATGCTCCTTCCCCCAAATCAATCAAAGTGAATAAATCACCTTCATTCAAACCATATTTATTACGAATTTCTATTGGAACCGTAAGGCTACCCTTTTTCCGAATTTGCACAATATTTGTGGACATTTTCAATAATTCTCCTTTTCTGTTTTTCTGTTTTTCCGATTTTCCGTAATACTAATTATAATTAATTTATCAAATTAATCAACGAGCGATCAAGTGAAAAATTTATAATTTAGAATTTCATTTCAGTTCGTGATCACACCATGGATTGAATTCTTTGGATTCACAGATCTTAACCAAATGAATTCGGTTGCAGTGGTTTTTAGTGCATTGCACTTAGGGATCAATTCACAATTGTTGTAGGGATGAAGGATCGGAAGATGATACTTCTTGTGGAAAATTATGTCAATTCTCCGATCCTTCATCCCTACCGTTCAACCGAATGAAGCAGCCAGGAGTTTGGAATAAAAAGAAGGTGCAACGCGCTTTTGGGTACAGGAATCATATTCTCTATTTTCCATTCAGCGGTTACTTTTTTTCCCTAAGTGCATCGCACCATAGACCGGGGGAGGTAGAAAAGCAACAACTTTCCCCTTTATGCTTTTGCCTTTCAGCTATATAGCTACCCAACAACTCCCCATCTGGCCAGTTGACGTCTGCAGTCCCATCCGGTACACTTTGGTTACTATGAAAAAGGGTATTTATCTCGTGGCGTTCTTCTCAGGATTTATCCTGATCGCTTCCAGTGTTTTCTTAGCTCTGGGGAGTGGTTTCGATTCTTCCTTATCGGAGTGCGCCTGTTGAACTGATATCTATACGCAATCAATCAGCCACGGTGTGCTCCTGCCCGTGGCTGTTTTTTTGGCTTGCTGTGGACATCCACGGGTAACCCTGCTCTTTATCCTTCCTTCCATAGCAAGCATAACATCAAAATTTCAATAATTTATGCTATCATTCAGGAGATTACTATGTCAATATTACAGGCTCATTCATTAGGAATATCGTACGGTGCTTTTGATCTGTTCAAGGGTATTTCATTAACCATTGCAAACGATGCCAAAATTGGTTTGATTGGTCCCAATGGGGTGGGAAAATCTACCATCATGATGATTTTAGCCGGGTTACGAACCCCCACCACCGGTCAGCTCAGTATGGCTAAAAATCGCAGAATTGGATACTTACGGCAGGAAGCCGTTGAAGCCTTTGGAAGCCGTGATAACTCGGTTTATACCGAAATGCTGGCTGTTTTTGAAGATCTACACCAACGCCAGGCACAATTACACGATCTCGAAATAAAAATGGCTGATGCCAATGGCGATCTCGATGCTCTTCTCGCAGAATATGGCCGCTTGCAGCAAGCCTTCGAGCTGGATGGTGGCTATGATTTTGAGGTCCGTATCCAACAAACCCTGGAGGGGCTGGGACTGGGTAAAGATGCCTGGCATATGCCACTCAATCACCTCAGTGGAGGTCAAAAAACCCGTGCGCTGTTGGCACGTTTGCTGTTAGAAAAACCAGATCTTTTAATGCTGGATGAGCCTACCAACCATCTCGACCTGGATGCTGTGGAATGGCTGGAAAACACGCTCATCAGTTGGCCAGGTGCAGTGCTGATCGTCAGCCATGACCGTTATTTCCTGGATAATGTCGTCAACACCATCTGGGAGATGTCACCGGCTGGAATTGAAAACTATTCCGGTACATACAGCAGCTATCTGCTGCAACGCCAGGAACGCTGGGAGTATCAGGAACGGGTATTTAAAGAAGAAAAAGCACGCTTGGTCAAAGATGTCGATTTCATTCAGCGCAACTGGGTGCGTGCCAGTACGCATGCGCGCGCCCTGGGATTGTTGAAGAAAGTTTCCAGAGAACTAGCAATCATCGATCAATATGGTCTGATGTCTCTTCGCAGTGGCAAAAAATGGAGTGAATATGGCATTCGGGCAGATCGCCCGCTGGATGTTATTGAAGCAATTCGCGCAGTCAATGCCATTAACATTCCAACCAACCGGCCACCTCGGATTCGTCCACAATTCCGTAGTTTTGAAAATAGTGGAAATTATGTGATCAGAGTAAAATCAGCCGAGATTGGTTACCCTGGTAATCGTTTATTCACTGCCAGCGATGTGGAACTCAAGCGTGGAGAATGTGCAGTCTTAATGGGACCCAATGGCAGTGGTAAGACGACTTTTTTGAAGGTTTTGTTAGGTGATCTTGAGCCTTTATCCGGTGAGGTTCTTCCTGGAGCAGGATTAAAGATTGGATATTTTGCGCAAGCACAGGAAAGTCTCAAAGGAACGCATACCGTCCTGGAAGAATTTCAACGCCACAAAGATATGGAAGAAGAAAGTGCTCGACGTCATCTGGCAGCTTATCTATTCCGTGGGGAAGATGTTTTCAAACCGATCGATGGTCTCAGTGGTGGTGAGCGTGCCCGTCTGGTAATGGCTTTGCTGGCATTGGAAGGCGCCAATTTTCTGGTGCTGGATGAACCAACCAATCATCTGGATATTCCAGCTCGGGAAGCATTACAGGAAGTTCTGGAAGAATATAATGGGACCATTCTATTAGTCTCGCATGATCGTTATCTGATCAACCGCCTGGCTACCCGGGTTTGGGAGATAAAAGATAAACAATTAATCACCTTCAATGGCAATTACCGGGATTACATCTTACGACAGACCGCTCTTCGTAATGGTGGTCAGAATGGCAGCCGTAAGATCCTGCTTGCTCAGGCTCCGATGGCACGTGATAACAGTCGTGAAACCAAACAACGGTTACTTGATATGGAAAAAATTGAAGGACGAATTCGCGAGAAGGAAAAGGAAATTAAGCACCTGTCTCATGAATTACAGAAAATTGGCAGGTCTGGTGAATTTGAGAAGATGCATAATCTGAGTAACCAACTGGCACATGCTGAAGCCATCATGGAAGAATTGATGCAGGAATGGGAAGTTCTCGTCACAGACTAAATACATTTTTTCATTTCAACCACAGAAAAACTCGGACCAATGAATCATTGGTCCGTTTTTTTAAAACCTGGCCACATGGCTAGATTTGGTAAACTTTCTCCAGGCGCTGGAACAAGCATATTTATTTAATCGTCTTGTATGAGGAAATTCTATTATTGATATAAGGAGCTATGATGAAAACCAATCATAAAAACAAACGTTTTACTTTCATTTTTATTATCAGCAGTCTACTGATCCTCGCGTTCATCACAGGTTGCCAGCCAGAAATTCAAGAACCGATCATTCAGGCGACAGAACCGGAAACCTCCATTGCAACGGAAGAACCTGTCGAACCGATTGAAAACCCGCAAAATTCTGAACCTCAAATTTCCCTGGACTTTTCAGGTTTATCTAGTGGATTTGCTCACGAGACAATTTCAGCAGTTCAACCGAACGATGAAAGCCCTTATTGGGAAATAATGCCAGAATATCGGATGTTCACGCTTAATGGATATCCAATCACGAATCACCTGATGAAGCCTCAGATATTTATTTATCCTGTTTCAGAACTGGCTTCCTACAATCCAGGTGCTGCTCAAATCGCCGACGATTTAAAAAGCCTGATCGAAAATCAAAATGTTGGTGAGCTGATGCCATT
>DAOUGX010000502.1:0-25954 GCA_034428855.1 Anaerolineaceae bacterium
ACTTGGTCTGGGTTCAGGTCCTGTGCCACGCTTTAAAGCGTGAAGGCTGCCTATCGGACTGGTGCTCATTTCGTTTACGTAAGGTTCCCAGGCAGATTTAATTACTTCACGGGCTGGTGCTTCATATCCGGATAGTCCAGGTAATGAGATCAGCTTCAGTAGAGTTTCTTTGAGTTCTGTCATACGCCTTCCTTTATTATGTTATTTCCTCATTTTTAAGGAGTAATTACAGTTTCTGGAGTTGATGTCTCTGGCTCAACTGTGTCAGTCGGTGGTGGTTGAGTTTGAGTCTCGGTAGGAGGAATTATTGTTACTGTAGCAGTTGAAGTAGCAGTCCTGGTCCGGGTAGCAAATTGGGTATATGTAACTGTAGGAGTCCATGTTTGTGTGATGGTTGCCGTTGGAGTCGCTGAAGGAAAGACTACTGGAGAAGGCAGGTTCAACGGAGGAGCACTGGTAAATGTCACCGTCGGAGTACTTGATGTGGTTGGGGTGCCATTTGATTGATTTACCCGATTCCCAACCTGTAAAAATATGATTCCAATACAATAACAGGCAACGGAAGCGACAATAATAGTTACCAAAATTGATCTTGTTCTTGTACTTTTTTCCAATTTCAAACCCATTATTTTCTCTGTTCTTCCAAATCCTAACACGAGAGGATAACTCTAACAAGGTTCATCATGACGATTGTTCAAACAGACAGATGTATTACGATTCTAACCTATTAAGAGAACAAAACATAAGCTTTTAGTCAACCAGTTAAGCCAAAAAATCATTACAACGATTTTGTTTTTTGTTGAATCAACGATATTTCTTGTTTTACTGCCTGATACAAACTTTCAGCCCGCAAATCTTCGATTGAATAACACGGAGATAACAAATTATCAGCCAGAGCTTTGGCCAATCCACGATCAAAAGCTGGATGTTCCAGATTGATAACAACACTATGAACATGTTCTTCAGCAATCATCCGGGCAATCTGATAAGCCTCAGCCAGAGGACCTAATTTGTTTCCCATTGCAACATTTCCGGCGCCATCTGTTAATAACACCATCAGCGGAAGAACATCCGGCATTGTAATTTTTTCTCGCATCAACACCTCATATGCCAGACGCATGCCAGCAGATAAGGGCGTTTTACCTCCAACAGGAATATCCTGTAAGGCCCTTTGTGCCATCATGACTGAGTTGGTAGGTGATAATACCAGGGTTGCACGGTCTTTCTGAAAAACAATCATCCCAACCCGATCACGCCGCTGATACGCATCATTTAATAAGGAAAGAATGGCACCTTTTGCAGCAGCCATTCTCTCAGCAACTGCCATAGACCAGGAAGCATCCACCACAAATAAAATTAAGTTGGCAGTTCTCCGAACTCTAACCTTTCGCATATAGTCCTGAGGTTGAATGGCAAAAGCCACTTTTTTCCGCTGCTCGTCTCTCCGTGTCTGAAATGGAGCGGCTGCCCGAATGGTTGCGTCAAATGCCAGGTCATCTACTTTCCCCATGGAAGGTTTAGATTGTGTGTAGCGACCTCTTTTTCGCTTTGTGCGGGTCATTGAACGTCGACCGGCACGCTGCCGGATCATTTTGTCCAGCGGTGTATTTAGTCTTCTGGGAGAAAATGAAGTGCCGGCCTTAATAGTCTGGCCACCTTCCCACCAGTTGGAGTTTGTGTTTTGAAATACCGATGCAGGGTCAGGAACCGCGTCTCCCATCTCTGGAATTTCAGCAGTTGTTTCCCCTCCGGTTAAGTTTTTTTTTCCGCTTTTGGTTTGGAATCCTGATTTTGATCAGGTTCCGTATCATCGCTTTCATTTCCAGCCGCTCGGCCACCACTTAACTGTTCAATCCTGTCGCGTAATTCTTCCATGCTGGCAATTTCTTTTTCAAACGGGCTGCGTTTCATTCGGTGCGGTAATGCCAGCTCAGCAGCTTTAGCGATATCCAATTCTGTAATCGAAGATCGACCTTCGAAGGCAGCCTGTGCACGGGCGGCTTTCAAGATCACCAGATCCGGCCGGTGACCATCTACACCCAGAGATGCGGTTAATGAGGCTATGGTGATTAAATCCCGACTACTATGATTAACTTTTGGTAATAATCTACGCGCAACTTCTATCTGTTCGGAAAGATCAATTTCATCGGGTTGGAATGTCTCGCGGAAGCCTTCCGGATCAACTTCAAATTCCATATTTCTTTCCATGATCGTGACTCGTTCACGCTTATCCAGAATTCCGTGAATTTCAACCGATAGCGCAAACCGATCCAGTAATTGCGGTCGTAGATCCCCTTCTTCAGGATTCATCGTGCCTACCAGAATAAAACGTGCTGGATGCACAAAAGAGATACCTTCCCTTTCAACGATATTCATTCCCATTGCAGCTGAATCCAGCAGGACATCTACAACATGGTCATCGAGTAAATTTACTTCGTCAATATACAACAAACCCCGATTGGCAGCCGCCAGAACGCCTGGTTCAAAACTACGCTCACCTTTTTGAATAGCACGTTCAATGTCCAGTGTTCCCACCACTCGGTCTTCGGTTGCTGATACCGGTAAATTTATAAAAGCAGTAGGTTTAATCGTTACCGGCAATTGTTCTCCACTTTCATGTCGTTCTTTACACTCCGTACACCAGGTATTTGGACTATCAGGATCACAACTAAAACGACAATCGGATACTGCTTTTACCATTGGCAACAACGCGGCCAATCCCCTTGCAGCTGTTGATTTGGCAGTTCCCCTTTCACCACGAATCAAGACTCCACCAATCCTTGGATCTATTGCATTTAATATCAAAGCTCGTTTCATTCTTTCTTGTCCAACGATCGCGGTAAATGGATAAATTTGTGGCATTTTCTCTTCCCTTATTATTTATTACTCAGGTTAATCTAAAACCTGTTGGTTAGTTTACCATTACAGTTTAACTGCAACAACCTGTCTTTCCCCCAAAAATTATACACCTCTTTGGATTCGATCATCCCTAAAGAATTGAATTTATAAACTTTTGAATGTGTTTTACAAAGCAGGTAAAATAGAGCTATGGGTCCAAATCTAGAAACTTTGGGAAGATGGGTTTTGATAGTCGGTCTGTCTATCGCAGTGGTTGGTGCCGGAATCTGGATGATTGCCCGAATGACAGGATGGGAAAAATTTCCAGGAACCATTAAATGGCAAAGTGGAAACCTCACCTGTATTGTCCCTCTTTTAGGATCCATCATTTTAAGTGTTCTATTAACATTAATCCTAAATTTATTAGCCAGGTTATTTAATCGTTAATCCTCTGTCCAATCTGATAACAGGCATTTAATTAATTGTTGTGATAAGATTGTCCGATTTATGAAAAGACCTTTTTTCAACCAAGCAAAAATACGAAAGTTGACCGCTTTTTTATTTCCGGTGCAACCTGGAGTGCCCGATTATTTAAAGTCGAATATCCGGCATTTAATTTGGGATATCGGTTGGTGGGGATTGCTCAATGGAAGTACGTTATCTTTCATGACAATTTATGCGGCCAGGATTGGTGCGAATACCAATCAAATAGGCCTCATTACAGCCATGCCTGCCGCTGTCAATCTTATATTAGCTCTACCAGCAGGAAGCTGGTTGAAAAATCGACCGATCGATCGCTCAGTTTTTTGGACAGGTGTCTTTCAGCGTATTTTTTATTTCTTTATGGTGTTCATCCCCTTCTTTATGAGTGATCTCTTACAAGTCTGGATATTGATCCTGTTTACACTATTGATGAGCGTTCCCGGGTCTGCTGTAGCGGTTGGGTTCAATGCATTATTTGCCAGTGCAATTCCTGCAAGATATCGGGGGGTGGTGGCAGGTAGACGGAACGCAGTCTTTGCGATTACATCCATCGTTTCTGCTATCGGTTGTGGACAATTGCTAACAGTCATACCATTCCCCCTAAATTACCAGATTTTATTTCTCGTTGGATTTATTGGGGCATTAATGAGCTCCGTCCATCTTAAATTCATCCACCCAATTCGAGAAGAGTATGACCAGGAATTGGAAACACCATCCACAACCTTCGCTGAAATCAGTCAAAAAACAAAAGGTTTCATTCATAATCTCTGGTTTCAAATTAAAAAGAAATTACAAATTGAAATCCTGCAGGGTCCCTTTGCTCGCTCTTTGGGGTTATTAACCATCTTTCACATGGCTCATTACTTTGCAATCCCGGTTTTTCCAATTTTCACCGTAAATGTATTAGGCCTTTCTGATAGTGTTCTCAGTATCGGTAATGCGCTTTTTTACATAACCATGTTTTTTGGCTCCACCCAAATCGGAAAATTAACGTACCTGGCCGGCAATAAAAAAATTACGGGAATAGGAATCTGTATGTTAGGACTATACCCAGCTTTTCTTTCATTTGCACAGGGACCCTTCCTATATTATTTAGCATCGTTTTTGGGAGGATTTGCCTGGTCATTGGTGAATGCTGCCATGGTCAATTATCTCTTAGAAAAGGTCCCAACCACAGAAAGAACAGGCTACCTGGCCTGGTTTACATTAGGTGCCAATGCTGCCATCCTGGCTGGAACGCTCATTGGCCCGATTATTGGAAATAGTTTAGGATTAACCACAGCTCTTTTAGTGTTCGCCATTCTTCGTACTTCATCTGGAGTAGCACTTTTGAAATGGGGATAGCTTACAGCTCTGATTTCTTCAAAGGTTCATTAAAGGTTTGATCTTTTAGTCGTTTTGCTAACAAGAAATAGAAAATGATACTGATAAATCCAGACCCTCCGGCTGCAAACCAGGGTGCATGGGGTGAAATTGAATCACTTAAAATTCCACCAGTCAACGGACCAATCCCACTGGCAACCCCCCATGTCATCCCATGAATGCTCATGTAGCGACCTCGTTTGTCAGCCGGTGCTAAATTAGCCGATAATGTTGTTGCAGTCGGCACCATCAATAACTCTCCAGTGGTCATTACAACCATGGCAAACCAGAATGCCCAAAAACTGGTACCAAAACCAATCATGAAAGCCGCCAACCCGTAGAAAAATGCACCTAAGGCAATCATTTGAATAGGTTTTCTTTGTTTAGTCCAGCGAGTAACAAACAGTTGTAAAGTAACAACCATGATGGCGTTTGTGGCTGGGATAAAACCGTAAAGATTTTCTGGAACACCATAATTTTGTTTTGCATATACCGCTAATAACACCCAAATCATCGAGGCAGCTATCGTTGTCAGTGTAAACGTAAGATTGAACTGGATGAAAGGCTTATCTCTCAGGATTTGACCATAACCGCCAAATCGTTCCTGAAGTTTTTCAATCCCCGATTGATCAGGTAATGTTTCTTTGGCTTTGAATAAAAGCAACAGGCTATATGTGACCAAACCAACAGCAGCCAGATAAAAAGCCATCGTATACGATGCAGAAGCAACAAATCCACCAATCGCAGGACCGAGCGCAATCCCCAGATTACTACTCATGCGTAAAATAGAATATCCATCACTCCGTTTTTGAGAGGGAATCATATCCGCCATCATAGCATCCGTACCAACCTGATAAAGAGGATTGAAAGCTCCCCTTAATGCCATCAGGATTGCAAACGCAGGTAAATTCGTGGCCATACTCATCAGAATATAACAAACACCATTTCCAGCCAGACTGATAACCATCACCCATTTTCTTCCCAGACGATCAACAACCGGACCGGATATGAAGGCGAATATCAAATTTGTAATAGAGTTTAGTGTCATAAGACTGGTAACGACCGACAGGGACACAGTCAAAGTCTCACTGACGTAAATCATTAAAAATGGCCAGATCATACTGGATCCTAATGTGCTGATCAGCATTCCGAAAGCCATTAACCAGAATTGTCCTGGGTATTCCTTTTTTTTATTGCGTATTGTAGCCAGCAAATTTACTCCTCAGGATGAATACAAGCATTTATCCTTGCCCTTATTACTGAATATGACTTTGAATCAACCTCACGGAAACAGAAGGATTTTAACATGCGCCACGAAAATATAATAGAGCGGAATTTCATTCATCGATTCGCTTTAGAAAATGTGCATGTGGTAAAATTCAAACATCATCATGGTAAAGGAGTTAATATGGTTAGTCAGGATTTATTAGATATTTTACGTTGCCCTGCTTGTGTCCGTGAGAAAGAAGGATTACTTGAATTGATAAAAGATACCTGGCTCGTTTGCCAGGATTGTGACAGGAAGTATCCAATCGTGGATGATATACCCGTCATGTTAATCGATGAAGGTGACAAATGGGTATCAACCAAAACTGCTGACCTGCCTGTTCCTCCTCCACCAATGAGTTAAATTCACAACAATCGTCCAGGTGTTTGGATGGGTAACAAAATACCATCCAGAATAATCTTCACGATGATGAGAAAAGCATGAATCAACAAAACAATACCGAAACAATCGGAAAACCCGCTTCTCGTTTGGATAAGACCAATATAATTATCCTCATAGTTTTTTCAATTCTGGGAGTCATCTCAGCATTTTTGGTTTTTAATTTAGCTCGCAATATTGTTTCAACATGGACGATGACAAATCTTGAAGGTCAACCTGTTACCAGTATTGAACCAGTAAGCACCCCTAAAGATAATCTTGAAACCGACCCATTAACAGAACTGGCAGTCGATCCTATTGACGTTGAATTACCGGAACCATGGGATGGTGTCAGTCGCGTGACAGTACTTATTATGGGTCTGGATTATAGAGATTGGGAAGCAGGTGAAATTCCTCGTACAGATACCATGATGGTCTTAACCCTCGATCCGGTTGCAAAGGAAGCAGCCATGCTTTCGGTGCCACGTGATATGTGGGTCAATATCCCTGGATTTGAATACAGTCGCATCAATACCGCCTACTATTTAGGGGAATTATGGAAACTACCCGGTGGAGGGCCCGCTCTTGCCACCCAAACACTGGAAGAATTCCTCGGGGTTCCCATCGATTATTATGCTCAGGTAGATTTTGCCGCATTTGTACGTTTAATCGATGAGATCGACGGCATAACCGTAAAACCTCAAATGGACGTGAGAATTGTTCCCATCGGGGGTGGTTACAAGCAAACATTAAATGCTGGAGAAGCATATACGCTGGATGGAACCCTCGCTTTAGCCTACGCCCGAGCCAGATACACAGAAGGTGGTGATTTTGATCGTGCCGCCAGACAGCAGGAAGTCGTGTATGCCATCCGGGATAGAATTCTGAAATTTTCCATGTGGCCTACTTTAATTGCCAAAGCACCTATTCTCTACCAGGAAATCTCCTCGGGCATCAACACCAATATGCGTTTTGAAGACGCTATTCGATTGGCTGCCTTGGCGCTCGAACTTGATAGAAGCAAAATCAAATCCTTTATTATTGATGCTTCCTATGTTGAATTTGGCAAGTCGCCAGACAACGAGGATGTATTAAAACCAATTCCTGACAAAATTCGTTTACTGCGAGATGAAGTATTTAGTACTGGTGGTCCATTAAGTCCGGTCGCTATTCAATCTCAAGCTGGTGCAGACCCTGTTGATATCTTTGATCTGGTGAAAATTGAAAATGCACGTGTTTCGATTCAAAATGGGAGTTGGTACACCGGTCTGGCTGGTGAAACTGCAACTTATTTACGATCTAAAGGTTTTAATATCGTTGAAGAAACTAATGCCCAGGGGACAGATGTTTCCAGTATCACACTTTACAATGCGAAACCGTATTCGATTCAAGCACTTTTCAAAATGTATACGGATGCTAGTCTAGGGAACCCACGTTTATCCAATCAATTCGATCCAAATTCACCTGTGGATGTTGTGATCATTCTCGGTAATGATTGGGCAAATTATGTAAGTGCCAATCCTTTGCCACAGCAATAATCAAAATAAAAATCCCCGCAACAAACGGGGATTTTTTTATTTACCTTTTTCCTAATGCCGCACAATAAATTACCCATAGAGCTTGTCCATCCAATTGGAGCAAGTTGTTCATTTCATCATCATCAAAGGCTGCAATTGCACAGACTCCTGACTGAATTGCTTCCGCAGCCAGATACAGATTCTGACAAACATGACCCGCATCCAGGTGCAAATAACGATATCCACGTTCACCATAGCGCCAATACATTCTTTCGGTGACTGCTACCCAAATGAAGGTGACCGCACTTTTTGTGACTTGATTTTGCTGCAAACAGGCTTCTGCAACTTTTTCAGCCATTCCCTCGTTTAATTCAATCGAAAGCAAAGCGTGCTCCAGACTTATATAACGATACAAGCCAGGCTTTATTCCCTCAACCCGATTGATCAGGACGTATGTCTCAAATGCATGCCGCGCACCTGCTGACGGAACAGTTCGTAAGGTGACGGGCCGGTTGGTGACTGACTTCACCCCTTGAGTGGTCCATAATAGAAAAGATAATTCTTCCTGCGATATGGCTTTATCCTGATATCGCCGTAAAGAAACCCTCTGATCAATCGCTCTCCTTAAATCAATGGGGTAAGCCGGAATTGTTTCCGGATCAGGTAATGAAATTAATTCATCTGTTGGGTCATAAGGTAATTCCAGGGCAGGTTGAGGAAATCCAAGACGTTGTTGCGACTCAGATAAATATTTATATTTCGTTTTCTCCATAAAATCTTTCCCAATTCCGTCCGTCATTATTGACCTCCTGTTAATAATTGATTTATCTTAATTTTTTGATCAGTTTCCCTGAGAAATAACGCAAGAAACCATTGAATTCATCTACTTTAAAAATGAATAATAGGGCTGCATACACGATTACCCCGGTGATTGCTCCCGTAATAAGGGTAAAAAGTGCAGTAAATCCTGATATTTCATCCAGCCACCAGATCACTCCACCCATTGCCCCAACTGCGATGATTACTTTCCATAATAATCGCACAATCTTTTTGCCTTCCAATCCACTTAATCGCTTGCGTAAAATGAGTAAGAGGATCACAGACTCCAGACCGGTGGCGATTGAATTTGCGAAAGCCAAACCACCGATCGCCAACCACCCGATTTTCAAAAACAATGGTCCCAAAATCAAACTCAGCAAAATATTTAAACTCATCGCCATCACACCAACAATGACCGGTGTACGAGTGTCTTTCATTGCATAAAATGCCCTGCTGGCCAGTTCCACAATACTGTGCCCAACCAGTCCCACGGTATACCATAACAAAGCCCAGGCTACCAACCGGGTAGATTCTGAAGTAAACGTAGACCCATTTTCATACAGAACTTTAATCAAAGGGAATCGTAACAGGATCATTCCAACTGCGGCTGGAATGGATAACATAAAAACCGCCCTTAATGCAGTTGAAAAAGAGTGACGCATTTCATCTAATTTACCTAATGCAGCTTGTGCAGAAAATGTAGGAAGAGAGGCTGTAGCGATCGCCTGAGCAATTAGCATCAAAGGCATCAACATCAGCGTGAAACCATACGTTAAACCTGTTACGCTGCCTTCAGAATATCTGGAAGCCAGATTGGTATTCACCCAAAAATTAATTTGCACCACAGCTACCCCGACCAGACGGGGTACCATCAATAGTCCCACCTGCCGGACAGACGGGTTGTCCAGCCCTAAAATTACGGAGAATTTTCCATCTAGTTTTATTAATGCAGGTAGCTGTATGAACAAATGTAAAGCTGCCCCCACAACCACACCCCAGGCTAAACCGAATATACCCATGGACGGGGATAAGAAAATCACCCCGAAGATCATGCCTAAGGAATACATCGAAGGTGCCAAAGCAGGAAACAAGAAACTATGGTGAGCATTCAGAATACCCATCAGCAATCCCGAAATACTGAAGATCACCGTCGAAGGCAAAATAATTCGCAGTAGATTAACCGTGAGATTAAATTTTTCAGGGTCGTCCACAAATCCTGGAGCTAACAAATACCGAACGATTTGAGGAGCAAAAATGGCGGATATGATTGCCAGTAAACTGATTAATATAAAAACACAATTAATGATCGAAGATGCCAGTTTCCAGGCATCTTCTTTCTGTTTTTTTGCCAAAAAAGCTGTAAATGTGGGAACAAATGCCGAAGCAAGCGCACCCCCCGCCACCAGATTAAACAATGTCTCTGAAACCCGATTCGCTGCCCAAAAAGCTTCATTTTCCAGACCGGTTCCAAATGCTCTTAGGATAACTACACCTTTGGCCAGATTAATAACACTACTCAGGATATATGCAACCATCACCGTGCCAGCTGCTTTGGCAATTTGTCGATTTGCAGATGTCACTGGTGTGTTGGGGGTTTCCATCAACGAGATTATAGCCCATTTCTGGCAATTCTGTTTTTTATCGCAAACATGATTTGACATTTTAATCTGCTGCTGCTATATTATTCCTTATAGTAAGAAGCACGTCGTTTTACAGAAGAAGTTTTAATGGATATCTGTCTGCGGATCTTATTCCAAAAGCAATATTCCCACTTCAGACAAAAACACTAAGCTTCCCCAATTAATAGTTTTTTTAGGAGGATTTTCATGTCTGAACGTATCCAAGGAACCGTCAAATGGTTCAACGAGACGAAGGGGTTCGGTTTCATCGCCAGAGAGAATGGCCCTGATGTCTTTGTCCACTACTCTGCTATCCAAACCAATGGCTTTCGCAAACTGGTAGAAGGACAACAGGTTGAATTCAATATTGAAGATGGTCCAAAAGGCCCGCAGGCTACACAGGTAACACCTTTATAAATAACCTAGGCCAAAAACAAAAAAACCCTTGCTAGAACCAGCAAGGGTTTTTTTATTCATTTGCCAATCAATTTAGGAAAAGCTATACTTATAAAAGGAGTAATTGTTTCATGATACCGTTACGAGATACTATACCATCCCGACGGACGCCTATCATAATCTGGTTAATAGTCATACTGAATACCATCATTTTTCTTTATGAAATTCGGTTGCCAGCCCAAGGACTGGAAGAATTCATAAACGAGTTCGGGCTCACTCCATCGAAATTGATTTTTTACTTGCCATTGACCTGGTTTCCATTGGTATCCCATATGTTTCTCCATGGTGGTTGGTTTCATTTTCTCAGTAATATGTGGATCCTGATTGTTTTCGGTGATAATGTAGAAAACAGGATTGGGAGCACCAGATTTATTCTTTTTTATCTCATTGGAGGAATCAGCGCTGGTGTGGTTCAATCAATCTTTGGAAATGCAGATATTCCTGTAGTCGGTGCCAGTGGAGCCATTGCAGCCACTTTAGGCGCTTACTTTCTATTTTTCCCCACCGCTCGTGTAGTAACCTTAATCCCCATCTTAATTTTTCCCTGGTTTGTAAGAATTCCTGCCATTATTTATCTTGGTTTGTGGTTTTTCACACAATTATGGTCTGGTCTGATTTCTATGGCCGGAGAAGATGGTGTTTCTTTAGGTGGTGTAGCCTGGTGGGCACATATCGGTGGTTTTCTCGTCGGTTTATTTATGGCAATACCCACCATTTTATCAACCAGAAAGAAAACTAAAAACTATGGATATTACAACGTCATTGATAACTAGTTTGCAGGAAAGGAAAATAAGATGAACAATCAGACAACAAAAAATATTAACACAGCTACATTAGAAGAATTGGCAACCGTTCCTGGCATCGGCTCTGCGCTCGCCCAGCGAATCATTGATAATCGACCTTATGCCAGCCTGGATGATTTGACACGGGTTCCCGGAATCGGAATTAATTCTTTGGAACAATTAAAACCCAACCTGACTACTCAAGAACCCGAATTGCCAGCAGATTTTCAATCCTTTGTCGCTTCCATTCAGGAAGACACAAAATCGAAGCCAACTATTGAGGAAAACAATGATGAGGTGGAGGTAGAAATTTTACCTGAGGAAGTTGGCAATGCAGGGATTCCCGAAGCAGATTCTCCAATTGAAAAATATGCTATGGAAGGAATAGCACTGAACGAAATTGAGGGGACCAATGAAAATCAGGTGTCGGAAAAAGAAAATCCAGTATCTGCAGAAAGTGATAATCAAAAAGAAAATAAACCTTCAGATGATGTAATAACCCGCTCTGTATTGGTCTGGAGTTTACTGGGCACTGCTGTTTTCTCCATTTTGTTGACAATTTTGATCACCCTCGGGATACTTTCGGCCACCAATGGAGGTCTGCGATACGCCACAGTTGCTGAAGCAAGTCGTTTGGATAATCAGATTTCATTATTGAATGATCGAACCTCCACAATACAAACAGATATAAATGGGATTAAAACCAGATTAGATGCTCTGGAAACCGTCGCAGGTAGAGTCACTGTTCTGGAAGAACGTACAAACACCATGGAAGAAAATATTGGATCTATACAAGAATCCATCGATGAAATGTCCAGTACCATATCAACTATTCAGGAACAGATTTTAGTTCTGCAAGAATCCGTTAAAAAATCGGATGATTTTCGATCGGGATTACTCCAACTATTACTCAATATTGAAGGTCAGCCTCAGGAAGGAAATCCAACCAAATGACAGATAATAACAACCAACCATCGACAATTGTTCGATTCTTCAGAGTTTTACTAAGAGTCATTCTGGCACTTCTCTTTGGAATTCTGCTTGGAGCAGGTATATATTTTGGTTTTCAATTTGCCTACCAGCAACTTGTAATACCCATCAGAGAAAATGCTCAGGAAATACAAAATTTAAACACCAGAGTAAACCAACAATGGGAACTTCTGCAGGAAAATAATGCAGATCTGGAGGATAGACTCACGCAACTTGAAACAGATCTGGATGATTCCGATAATAAAATCGCTGAATTAATAGCCAAACAAACGCAATTATCTGCCGATTTGGACGCATATCAACTTCAACAGACCGAGCTCGGTGATCAAATCACGGAAATCAACAAAGGCGTTTCTGATTTATTCGATCAAGTGGATGAATTATCCAGCCAAAATGAGAAACTACAATCCTCTCTCAATGATCTGGATTTGAGAGATAAACTTCAACCCATATACCAGGATTTGCAATTGTTCAAAGTATTACTTCAGGTAAATCGCAGTCGCTTATATCTGGTTCAGGATAATTATGGACTGGCAAAACAGGAACTTGAGATCGCGGATGGTTTGTTGAATATATTACGAAACTCCGCTTCAGAAGATCAGAAAGTTGAAATTCTACTTTGGGATGCTCGTCTAAAATTAGCCATTAGCCACCTACCTAATAATCCTATCCTGGCAAATGACGATCTTGAAATTCTCTGGACGATGATGGTGGATGGATTTACAAACGAAATAGATACTCAAATGAGTGAAGACTCTGCTACAACGGTTGAACCATCTCAATCACCTACAGCAACGCCCACTCCCAAACCTTAAGCCGTTAAAACGGAAATTAAATAAATCGGCTGGGAGAGCTCATCCCAGCCGATTTTGTTATTTTTTAATATCTCAGAAAAGCCCCTATACTACCTGCTTTTTCGAATTCTACTATATCATGCACCACATCCACTTCACCACCATGTTTTAAAGTCAGGCTGACTGATGTGGCTACAACATCTCCAATACTGATTGCTTCAGAATTGCATTGTTTACAAACAATTTCAGACAATGATGTGATCGTACTGCATTGAGGACATCTGAATCCTGATTTTTGAAAGCCTTGTAAGATAACCAATGTCTGAACTCGTCCTTCATTCACAGCAATCAAGGTTGGTTCTAATCCAAGAACAGCGCCTGCCTGTTTGGAAGCCATGGTAATCAACTTTTCTACGAGGTGCTTCTCGCGATCTTTTTCAGCTTTTTGACCAATTTCAAGGGCTTTGTGATAGATATCCTGATGTGAAGCAGTCATTGAAGCTGGGAATGATCCAACAACCAGGCTTTGCCACATCTTCGGCAAGTAATTTCGGAACAATGCCACATTATCATCGGTTCCACTTAATAGAATTCTGCGAATGTGTTTTTCTTCAAAGAATTTAATAGCAAAGTCAATTGTGTCCCGCATATTGCGCTCAATTGTTTCCTCTACCGATCGATTCTGGGTTGCGATGCCACCCCGCATACCCGTAACTCCTGAACCTCCCTTTTTAATCTGATGGACAGATTCGCCTAAAACTCCCTCCTGCTCAACCAACTCACCAACGTGAAAGTGGAATAACCGTGCACCTTGTTTGTCAATCAAAACCACGCCATAACCACCATAACTATCCAGTAATCCTGCCAAAGGTCGAACATTGGGACGCAACCCGATGTGAACCAAATCTGGAACCGGAACAGCCAGTGGGTAAACTTTGAAAAAATCCGATGATGCATCAGAAAAAATTGCTACACTTCTACCAGACCAATCATATTCAGTCTCGAAATATTTTTCAATTTTTTCAACATCGTCAGCCAGTTCGATTGTTTTTAGCATATTTCTCAATCGTAATCGATAAGAATCCGCATTCCCCATAGTTGGATCCGTATTCAAATAAATGGTCAACATCGATTTCTGCGCCTGATGCTCAACCAGTACACGCAGTTCTTTTTCAGTAAACATATTACCTCCTATTATGATGTTAAAACCAGACCCTTACGGGCGTTTATCAAGAACTAAAGTTACCTCCTTTTCTTCCCCTGCTCGAATAATGGTGATAACAATTTCATCACCAGGGCTTTTATTTGCCATAATGTAGCTCAGGAAATCTGAAAACAATCGTACTGGACGTTCATCTACAGCAATGATTAAATCTCCACCCGCCAATAAACCACTGATACGGGTACCTGTTGATCCGCCGATCAACCCTGCAGTAGCAGCTGGGCTACCATCCGCTACACCCAGAATGTACGCACCGGTCATTTCCTCAATTCCCAGTGCTTCCCTTTCCAACAAGGTGAGATCTTCCTGACTGGTGATACCTACATACGGGTAATCATAGAAACCATCTTTAATGAGGAAAGGCACTACTCTGGAGACAATATTACTGGAGATAGCAAAACCAATTCCACTATTGGTAGGTTCTCCATTCTCATTGGTTTGTTCAGTTCGAATAGCACGATTAATCCCGACCACCTCGCCATTCAGATTTAATAATGGACCACCTGAATTTCCAGGATTAATGGAAGCATCGGTTTGAATTAAATCACCCGCTGAGAAAAATCCCCCAGTAGCAGATTGCCTGAAGGAGTCAAGGGTTCGGCTTTTTGCCGAAACGATTCCCAATGTCATTGTACCGGATAGATTAAAAGGATTACCAATGGCAACTACCGTCTGGCCAATTTTAAGGTCATCGGAATTTCCGAGTGGTAATGGAAATAAAAATTCTTCCGGTATGTCAACTTTGATGATGGCTAGATCCGAGTCGATATCTTTCCCGATAACCGAACCTCTCGCTTTATATCCGGATGGAAAATCAACTTCCAGTTCAGTGGCGTCTTCCACCACATGAAAATTTGTAATTATGTGACCTTCTTTATCATAAACAAAACCAGAGCCTAACCCTCCCCCGGTCACACTCAGAGTTTGAATGGAGACTACACCAGGATTTACTCTCTCATATAAATCTATCAGCAATCCTTCGCGATCCATCAGGTCCAGCATCTGAGGTGAGTAGGTGACTACATCAGGGGCTTGTTGTTGTGAAACGATTGGCTCACTGGTAGCCACCTGAATATCTTCTAATGTATTCTCTTGTTCTGTTGAACGTTCGAAAGGAAAACTTGCAGAAAATGAACAGGCCCAAGTACTTAAAAGGAAAATCAATACCAATAAAATTGATGCAAATTTTTTCATTTTTTTCCTTCCAATCGCACGATCCTATTTTTTATTTCTTAATAATCGTAGTTGTTCAAAAAGTTTCTTTTCTTCTGAAGAAATATTTGTTGGTACTGTTATTTTTACCTTTGCATAAAGATCACCAAATTGTTTTGGATTTTTAAGGTGTGGCATTCCTCTACCAGACAATCGAAATGTCTTACCCGATTGTGTTTCCGATGGAATGCTTAACAGTACATCCCCCTTTAGTGTAGCAACTTTTACCTGTCCACCCAGGATGGCTGTATAAAGATCTACATTCGCTTCCGTATATAAATCATCATCTTTTCGCTCAAACCTTTGATCTTTATCAACTTCAACAACCAGATGGACATCGCTTTGGTTTGGCCCAACCCCTGATACCCGTACTTTCGTTCCGGTTTTTGCTCCAGGGGGAATCTTCACCTCAATTTTCTGGTTATCCAATTGCAGTATCCGCAGGGTACCTTCAAAAGCTTCTAACAAGGAAATTTTCACCGGTTGCTCATAGACCTGGGGTTGTCTACGTGTGGTTCTTCTCGAAGATGTCGTTCGTACATTCCCGGGATACCCCTGCATTCCTGCAAAAATTGCACTGAAGAAGTCTGAGAAACCACCCCCAAACATATCACCCAGATCGCCCATATCCACCCGCGTTCCACCTCTCGGGGATTGAGCAATCCAATCTTCCCAATTGAAGTTGGTAGCATTTCCACCATGTTGTTGCCATTGTTGATAAGAATCCCCTAATTGATCATATCTGGCTCTCTTTTTGGGATCACTTAATACTTCATTGGCTTCATTAATATCTTTAAATTTATCTTCAGCCGCTTTATCTCCTGGATTTCGATCAGGATGATATTTCATGGCTAATTTTCTGTAAGCTTGTTTAATTTCATCATCGGATGCGGTTCTATTTACACCCAGTGTTTTATAATAATCCTTATATTCCATAACTTCATATTATGCCGAACCAGGTTTCATTGTCAAGTAAACTGGAGAACTCTTATATAAAACTAATAAAATTATTGAAGGTTCAATTAATGATTTGAAAGGTATTTTTCGTGCTAAGATAATCCTATGAAACCCATCAAAGATCGCATCCTAATTGTTGAAAGTAATCCAGAAATCAGTGATTTCCTGGCAAATCAGGCTTTAACTTCTTCCAATTACCAGGTGTTTCAAGTTGCAGATGCCAGTAGTGCTATTAGTAAAGCGATTCAGATCAATCCAGATTTAATAATCTCGAACATCAATTTGCCTGGTTTGAGTGGGAAGGACCTCCTCATTGCACTTTCATCGCATGGAATTACTCCTCCAACTGTTATGTTGGCACCTGAAGGGCTAGAGACGGAAATCATTCAAGCATTTCGGTTAGGTGCAGCAGACTATATGACCTGGCCGATTCAGGATACAGAAGTAGTCCTGGTGGTGGAAAGATTATTGAAACAGGTTCATGACCAACGAGACCATTTCACACTGGAAAATCAATTACAAATTACCAATCAACAACTTCAACAACGGGTAAAAGAGTTAACTGCCATTTTTACAATAGGAAAAGCAGTGACCTCCATTACCAACCAAAAAGTCCTGTTTGATAAAATCCTGCAAATATCAGCCCAGGTTTCACAGTCAGATTTAGGATGGTTCCTGATTCGCCAGGAAGAGAAGGGGAAGAATTTTATTCTGGCTTCTCAATATAATTTACCTGAAATTTTCTCTTCAAAAATGCATAAAGTCTGGGATGATGGTATCAGTCAGTTGGTTGCTTTCTCTGGAGAGCCACTGAATGTATCTGGTGATCCTATCAAACGCTTCAAGGTTAAAGTTTTTGGGGAAAGCATCATCATCGTCCCGGTGAAAATTCAACGCCAGGTAATGGGTTTATTGGTTCTGATGCGTAAACAACCTCAGCCATTCTCACAAAGCGAACAGCGTTTGTTAGAGTCAGTCGCTGATTATGCTTCCATTTCTTTTGTTAATGCACAATTGTTTCGATCTCTCGAAGCACGTGAACAGGCATTATCCGCCCTGGTAAACCATACAAAAATCAATGAACAAATTTCGAATGAAACACTACTTAAAAGTAAACAATCTCTTGAAATGATATTATCAGAAGGTCAGAAATCTTTGGCTGATCTTCAAAAATTGATCACCTCTACAGATGACATAACGATCAAAAATCAACTTAACTCTGTAAAATCCTTTGTTTTTGAGATTCAACAGCTCGCATCTACATTGGATCCTGATTCATTTTCTAAAACCGTACATCAAAGCAAATCCTTCGACCTGGTTATGATGATGAATAATGTTGTCGAAAAATACGAGCCAATTCTCCAAATTCATCGACTTTCTTTACAAAACGAAATCCGACCAGACTCAATTATAATTAGTGCAGATCCAAACCATATTCATGAAGCCTTGCGCGGGTTGATGACAAATGCCATCAAGTTTTGTGATGAAAATGGAAAAATTTCCATAAAAACAAACCTTAATGCTGACCATACTGTGCAATTGTCAATTAGCAATCCCGGAAATATTCCGGAAAATATCAAAAATCAGATTCGTTCATCTCAAAATATTTTTACGAAAGAAGACAAGAAACGGTTTGGTGGTGTTGGTATCAGTCTAAATTTAATCCAGAAAATTGTCACCTACTATGGTGGTAGGCTCTGGTTAGAAAATCTTTCAGATGATGGGATAACATTCCACGTAAAATTACCTGTAGCTGAAGTGACCAATTAATATGACAACTGAAACCAAACCTCTTCTAAAAATTCTGATTATTAACGCTGAATTGCAAACCAATCGGTTATTAAACCAGATCATCATGTCGATGGGATTTGAAGTTGTTTTTAGTGAGAGTATTGAAAATGCAAAACAATTTTTTCCTGTAAACACTCCAGCGTTAATCATTATTAATGAAAATATTGCATCAAAGGATGATTTTGCCTGGATCAAAAGTATCCGACAGAAATATCCTTTGCTTCCCATTATCCTTTACACTGTAAATGAAAAACACCAGACTTTAAAGCAGGCATTAAGAATTGGGATCAATGATTATCTTTCCACCCCATTAACCAGGGAAGATATTCTACATTCCATTCAAGCAAATTTGACACACAGTCAGGCTTTAAGAAATTATGTTTTGTTAGAGTCACGCCGGGCTACTCAACAGCTGCAAGCTCGGGTAAATGATCTTGAATCACTCACCGGTCTGGCCAGATTGGTGACCAGCAGCCTGGATGTGGATATCGTATTGAAGACAATTGTAGAAGCCGCCGTTGAACTAACCGGTGCTGAAGAAGGTAGCTTGCTGCTGATCGATGAAGCTACAGGTGAACTTTACATGCGTGCTTCTCGTAACTTCAATGAGGAATTTGTTTCTACTTTTCGTCTACCAGTCAATGATTCGCTGATTGGATCTGTGATTCAAAATGG
This sequence comes from Anaerolineaceae bacterium, assembly GCA_034428855.1. Taxonomy (GTDB): domain Bacteria; phylum Chloroflexota; class Anaerolineae; order Anaerolineales; family Anaerolineaceae; genus UBA6170. Next base: position 19,163 of record DAOUGX010000502.1, read on the forward strand.
AAAAATTGTCATATTTGATGATAATACCCCACAAAAAATTAAGACCTCTTATTTAGTCCATAGCTTGCTGTATATTCCCCTCAAACTCAAAGAACAAACCATCGGTGTTCTAGGGGTGGATAATCGTCTTAAACGGATGGTATTTTCACAACGCGATATCAGTTTATTAACCACCATGGCAGAGTATGCCGTAATAGCGATTGAGAATTCAAAGCTTTTTACTAAAATGGTCGTTGAACGAACAAAACTCGAGACAATCATCAATCAAATCGAAGACGGTGTTCTTGTTCTGGATAGTGATTTCAGGATATTAATCATTAATGAAATTGCCAAATCAGTTTTAAGAATTAATGGTGAAAATCTGATCGGTTCACCAATACAAATGTATCCAATGGATACAGAATTTTTAGAAATCATCAAAAAATTTGAAAATTATCTCGGTAAATCTTCAGAGATTAATGCCGATGATGAACGGGTGTTTAGTGCTCACCTTTCAAAAATCACTGATATTGGATATGCCATAACCCTGCACGATATCACATACCTTAAAAAATTGGATCGCATTAAGAGTGATTTCGTCAGTACAGTCTCACATGACCTTCGTTCTCCTCTCACGGCTATTCTTGGATATGTTGACCTGGTGGAGAGGGCTGGTCCAGTTCAGGAACTTCAAAAGAATTTTCTGGATAGAATTCAGTTTTCGGTTCACAATATCACCAATCTGGTAGACGACTTGCTAAATTTGGGAAGAATAGAAGCAGGTTTCGATACACGAAAAGAATCACTCTCCTTAAGTGTGTTTATTCACCAGGCTATTGATGAATTACTTCCAAAATTCTCCCAGGCCAATATTCAAATTAACATGAACATCCAGGATGAAACCGGTGCAATATATGCCAGTCCCATTCAAATGCGACAACTTCTCAATAACTTACTTACCAATGCAATCAAGTATTCAAATCAGGGAACTTCTGTGTCCGTTTCGCTGCAGGAAAATGATCAACAATTAATTCTCCAAATTGCAGACGAAGGATTTGGAATCCCGTCGGTTGATTTGCCTTATATATTTGACAAATTCTATCGGTCTGGAAATGTGATTGGCACAGAAATTCCAGGGAGTGGATTAGGCCTGGCGATTGTTAAATCAATCGTTGAGAGCCACCAGGGAAGAATTTGGGTCGACTCGTCTGTCGGAAAAGGATCAACATTTACCATTGTTTTTCCTATTTCAGAATAAAAAACCTCTGCTACAGCGGTGAGATGCATAGCAGAGGTTTCGCCAAAGGAGGAGACAGTGATGAGATATTTTATAACTGCTTAATTTCGTCTCCACTTTCAACTATATCTCAATCCGCTTTTTCTCAGTAGCTATGAAAGTCACTCGAGTTAATGATTTTGCTCCTCTCATTTCCATCCTTTTTCAAGATCTGAAAAATGTCAACCTGAATCCGATATAACTTGACGTCAATTTCCGGTTATGCTACTATTTTGAGTAGATAGCAGAATGAAAAATGCCATCAAACGGTTTTGGAAGAAGGAGATCTTGCTCATGAAAAAAATTGCGTTCCCAATGATCTTAATCATTTTGATCTTAAGCGTAGCGTTGGGCGGTTGTACCCGTTCTGCTACAAAAGGTGGTGGAGGGGATACAGTGGTTGACACCCCTGATATTCCATTTCCGGTAGGACCAGAGAATAATCCCAATCGTATTACCGAAATTATCGCAGTCACCCAGACTGCCGGAGCTCAAATGAGTACTGATACAGGTAATGCAGGTCAACAACCACAAGATGTTGCAACCGCCACCCCCGAAGCAGTTTTAGAAGAAACACCAAAATCATTGCCTACCACCCTAGCCATTGTAGTACCAACTGCGACGCCTGGATTGCCAACAACATACACCGTGCAGGAGGGAGAGTTTCCATTCTGTCTGGCAAGACGTTTCAATATCAATCCCAATGATTTACTCAGTGCAAACAATATCAGTGGTTATGTAGCCCCCGGAACGACTATTAACATTCCATCGAATAGCACCTGGCCAACCGATATCGAACGTGCCCTGCTCCCTCATCCAACCACATACAATGTATTAGCAGGGGATACCATCTATAAGATTGCCTGTCAATTTGGAGATGTCGACCCCAACGCAATTATTTTTGCAAATAACCTGGTAGAACCTTACACCTTAACAGCTGGACAGGTAATCAATATTCCTTAATTTTATAAAATAAATGGTAGCCTGGCGGGGGTTTTTACCCCCGCTTTTACCTTTAAAATGGAGAGGCAATGGATTTTAAAATTCTTAATCGCGAATCAACGTATCAGAGTCACGCTTTTAATGTTCAGAAAGTTTTCCTGGAATTGCCCAATCAAAAACAACGCTACTATGATCTGGTTGATCACAAAGATTCTGTGACTGTCCTCCCCATTGATGAAAACGGAGACGTCTATTTTGTAACTCAATATCGTTTAGGAGCTGAAAGACAATTACTCGAATTACCCGCAGGCGTGATAGAAGATGGAGAACCACCTGAAACCTGTGCAATGAGGGAAATCCAGGAAGAAATCGGGATGGGAGCTGAAAACCTGAAATTATTAGGGGATTTCTATCTTGTACCGGGTTACTGCACTGAGCATATGTATACCTATCTCGCTACCGGATTATTCCCATCACCCCTGAAACCAGATGCAGACGAATTCCTCCAAATTAATAAAATCCCTTATCAGCAGGTCCTGGAGATGATGAAATCAGGAAACATTCAAGATGTAAAAACCCTGGCAACCTTAGCCCTGGCATTTCCAATCTTGGGATTTCCAACTTGATTGATTTGTGCTTTTTTTCTCAAACTGTCCACTTTTAATCACAAATTTCCGTTATAATACAAAAAAACGCCTGTCTTATCGGGGGAAACCAAACCTGGAATCATCCGGCTAGGTTGTCTGAACTTTATGACAGGGAACCTTGAGTAATATGATAATCATTACTTTTATTTTTATGAGTACAGAATTAAACTTAAGAGTTGAATTAATCAAAAAAATAAAGATTTAATCAAAATTTTGATTTCACTCGGATTATTCCGAAAGTTATGGAGATTTATCATGTCAAATAAAATCACGATCGATGCAAACGAAGCAGTTGCGAGGGTAGCATATCGGCTCAATGAAGTGATTGCTATTTACCCTATCACCCCATCATCCGGCATGGGTGAATTTTCAGATGCCTGGTCGGCTCAACAATTAAAGAATATTTGGGGAACTGTACCGCTGGTAGCTGAGATGCAATCCGAAGGTGGTGCTGCTGGTGCAGTTCATGGAGCTTTGCAAACTGGTTCATTGACCACAACCTTTACGGCTTCGCAAGGATTGCTATTAATGATTCCTAACATGTTTAAAATTGCTGGTGAATTAACGCCAACCGTTTTTCATGTATCTGCCCGAACAATCGCCAGTCATGCCTTATCTATTTACGGTGATCATTCTGATATTATGGCGGTTCGTTCGACTGGTTTCGCTCTCTTATCTTCTCGTTCGGTCCAGGAAGCACATGATTTTGCACTCATCTCACAAGCAGCCACTTTAAAAAGCCGAATTCCTTTTATCCACTTTTTTGATGGTTTCAGAACCTCACATGAGGTCAACAAGATCAGTGAATTGACCGAAGAAGATTTAAATGCGATGATCGATTATGACACCATTATTGCTCATCGAAATCGTTCCTTAAGCCCTGAACGACCTGTATTACGTGGCACAGCTCAAAACCCCGATGTTTTCTTCCAGGCTCGCGAAACAGTGAACCAATACTATTATGCCTGCCCAGAATTTGTTCAGGAAACAATGGATCAATTTGCAAAACAAACCGGCCGGCAATACCACTTATTCGATTATTTTGGTGCAGCTGATGCAGAAAGACTGATCATCGTTATGGGTTCCGGAGCAGAAACCGTTGAAGAAACTGCCAAATATCTGCTATCCACAGGTGAAAAAGTTGGTGTCATCACGGTTCATCTGTATCGTCCATTTTCAGTGGAACATCTAATGAAGGCAATTCCTGCATCGGTAAAATCAATTGCTGTATTGGATCGCACCAAGGAACCAGGCGCTGTTGGTGAACCGTTGTTACAGGATGTAATTTCAGGTGTGTATGAAGGCAAAGCCCGTGGTCTGGCACCATTCAACACGCTTCCTTTGATAATTGGAGGTCGCTATGGCTTATCCTCCAAGGAATTCACCCCGGCCATGGCAAAAGCAGTCTTTGATGAACTCAAGAAAGATAATCCAAAGAATCATTTCACCATCGGAATTAATGATGATCTGACGCACACAAGTCTCACGTACGACCCGTCATTTTCAATCTTTAATCCCAAAACAACCCGCTGTGTATTTTTTGGTTTAGGCGCAGATGGCACCGTTGGAGCAAATAAAAATTCTATTAAGATTATTGGTGAAGAAACTGATTACGGCGCACAAGGGTTCTTCTACTATGACTCCAAGAAATCTGGTTCCATTACCATTTCTCACCTACGCTTTGGTCCGGATGAAATCAAAGCCCCTTATTTGATTGGTGTAGGGGAAGCGAATTTTGTCGCCTGCCATCAATTTAATTTCCTGGAAAAAATAGATATTCTGAAGTACGCCGAAGATGGAGCAGTGTTCCTGCTTAATTCCACCTTCAGCCCTGATGAAGTTTGGAATCAGTTACCGGATTCTGTTCAAAAGCAGATTATTTCCAAAAAGCTAAAATTCTACACCATCGATGCCCACGAAGTTGCTGAAAAAACCGGTATGGGAAATCGTATCAACACCATCATGCAGACCTGTTTCTTCGCCATCAGTGGAGTTCTTCCCAGGGAAGAAGCAATTTATCAAATTAAGAAATCAATCGAAAAAACCTATGGGAAACGTGGTGAAGCCGTTGTGAACCGCAACTTTGAAGCTGTAGATCACACACTGGCTAATTTACACGAAGTCAAATACTCAGAGGTTCCCACCAGTAAAATTCGTCTGAATTCAGCAATGGCAGCTGAAGCTCCTGAATTTGTTCAGAATGTACTTGGCCCCATGATTGTTTATGAAGGCGATAGTGTGCCAGTGAGTGCTCTACCTCATGATGGCACCTTCCCCACTGCAACCAGCCAATGGGAAAAAAGAAATATTGCGCTTGATATACCAGTTTGGGATCCGGACGTTTGTATCCAATGTGGTAAGTGTGTATTTGTATGTCCGCATGCCGTCATCCGCATGAAAGTATATGATGGAGCAGTACTGGCTGACGCCCCCGAGACCTTCAAATCAACCGAAGCAAAATTCAAAGGTGTTCCTGGTGATAAATACACCATTCAGGTTGCTCCTGAAGATTGTACCGGGTGTGCGCTATGTGTAGAAGCCTGCCCGGCTAAAAACAAGACCCAGGCTGGCTTAAAAGCCATTAACATGGCATTTCAACCGCCTATCCGCGAGACGGAACGAGAAAACTGGAATTTCTTCCTGACCATACCTGATCTTGACCGTGCAGAGATCGAAACCAACACCGTCAAAAATTCACAATTATTACGGCCTTTGTTTGAGTTTTCCGGAGCTTGCTCTGGTTGTGGTGAAACCCCTTACATTAAATTACTATCACAATTATTTGGAGATCGTACCATTGTAGCAAATGCCACCGGATGTTCCTCCATTTATGGTGGCAATCTCCCCACCACCCCATGGGCGGTAGATAGTAAAGGTCGTGGACCTGCCTGGTCCAACTCTTTGTTTGAAGACAATGCAGAATTTGGTCTCGGAATGCGGTTGACAGTTGATCGACAGACTGAATTCGCCAACGAATTGCTGCAAAGCCTATCCAACCAGATCGGAACAGATTTGGTGACCGATATCTTACATGCTGATCAATCCACCGATCAAGGCATTAACGCCCAACGAGAGCGTGTTGCTGTTCTGAAACAAAAACTGGCTGACATCAAAGAACCTAAAGCCAAACAATTACTCTCCGTTGTTGATTTCCTGGTCAAAAAGACTGTCTGGATCATTGGTGGTGATGGTTGGGCATATGATATTGGTTATGGTGGACTCGATCATGTGCTGGCTTCCGGTCGCAACATCAATGTTCTGGTTTTGGATACTGAAGTCTACTCCAATACCGGTGGTCAGGCATCCAAAGCCACACCCCGTGCAGCCGTGGCTAAATTTGCTTCCAATGGAAAACCACTACCCAAGAAAGACCTGGGCATGATTGCCATGGCATATGGCTATGTTTACGTTGCCAAAATAGCCATGGGAGCCAATGATGCCCAAACTTTAAAAGCATTCAAAGAAGCAGAAGCATTTGACGGTCCTTCTCTGATCATCGCGTACAGCCATTGTATCGCACATGGTATCGACATGCAAAAAGGTCTCGAGCAACAGAAATTAGCTGTCCAATCGGGTATCTGGCCAATTTACCGCTACAATCCGGACTATATCACCGAAGGTAAGAATCCATTGATCATTGACAGCAAAGATCCGTCCATTTCTGTTCAGGAATATGCCTATAACGAAACGCGCTATCGCATGCTGTTACAAAGTGACGAAGCCCGCGCAGAAAAATTAATGCAGGACGCAAAAAATGATGTCAGCAAACGTTGGGAGCTTTATAAACAGATGGCAAAAATTGAATACAAAGCAACCAACGGAGATGATGCATAAACTTTAATCAATTTAGGTGGTTGTTATAATAATTTATGTAACAACCACCTCAAATTAGTTTTAAGAGGAGAAAGAAATGACCGATCTAAGCACGACATATTTAGGTTTGAAACT
>DAOUGX010000503.1:0-12100 GCA_034428855.1 Anaerolineaceae bacterium
ATGTTATAATTTGGTTTTAGTGGCTAGGTTTTCTCGATGGAGGTAAATATGGCAGAAAAAAAATGGTATCCAGCAAAAACTCAATATTGTAAGCACGCTGGTTGTGATGTGCAATTGGAGGTGCATGTAGTTCTACCTCCCGAATTTCTCCCTGATCAACCACCTCGAGTGGTTGGGCACAGATGTTCACACGGGCTTCAGTGTAATCTTCTTACACAGCCTTCGTGCACATGGGCAGGCACCAATCCAACTTATGATCCATTTGACGACCAAGAATAGATTTACTAATAATAAGAATGAGGTTGAACAATTGAATGGTCAACCTCATTTTATTTAATGAATTCAAATTCTAAATTACTTTCAACCTTTTTCCTACTCGTTGGAAAGCTTCCAGTCCCTGATCCAGATCATTTTTAGAGTGAGTTGCTGAAATCATCACTCGTATCCTGGCTTTTCCCAAAGGAACCGTTGGAAATCCTAATGCCATTGCAAAGACACCTTCATTGAATAAATCTTTGCTGAAATCTTTGGCCAATTTAGCTTCACCCAACATAACCGGTGTGATTGGAGTTTGGGAGAAACCGGTATCAAATCCCATCTTTTTCATTTCAGCTTTGAAATAATTGCCATTTTCCCATAATCGATCAACTAATTCTGTGGACTCTTCCAAAAGATCTACTGCCGTTAAGCAGGCTGCAACATCAGCTGGGGTTAATGCAGAAGAAAAAATAAAAGGTCTTCCACGTTGACGAATCCATTCAATTAATTTTGAATTACCTGCTACCATGCCTCCCATTACCCCAAAAGCCTTGGACATGGTACCTACTTCAATATCTACTTTTCCATGCAAACCAAAATGATCAACAATCCCACGCCCACCTTTTCCAACGACGCCTTCTCCATGTGCATCATCAACCATTAACATGACATCATATTTGCTGGTGACTTCATAGATCTTGTCTAGTGGTGCCATGTCTCCATCCATGCTGAACACACCATCTGTAATGGCTAATAACCTGCGATACTTATTTTTGTTCCCCAATATTTTTAATTCCAAATCAGCTGCATCAGCATGATTGAACCGAATTATGGTCGCACCAGACAATCTGCAGCCATCAATTATGGAGGCATGGTTTAATTCATCCGAAAGTATGCCATCTTCTTTCCCAACCAGGCACGGGATTGTTGCCAGATTCGCGGTGAATCCGGATTGGAAAGATATACAGGCATCCACTCCTTTGAATTTAGCCAATCTTCTTTCAAGTTCCAAATGGATATCCATCGTCCCGGCTATTGATCGAACGGCACCAGGGCCAACTCCGAATTCGTCGACAACTTTTTTTACAGCTGCAACCATTTTTGGGTGATTGGCCAGACCCAAATAATTATTAGAACAGAAATTTAGAACTTTTTGGCCATCTACTTTCAACCAAGCCCCTTGGGGAGAACTGATTGTACGAATTTGATTATATAAACCATTATCCTTTAATGATTGAACTTCTTCTTCTGCCCAGTCTAACCGATATGACATATCAACCTCATTTCAGATGCCCTAGTTTTTTTGATTATATCCCAAGCCTTTTTGCATTTATCGTAACAAATTACATGAATATTTTAGAAAATTGTTTAATGATTTTGAGAATTTTGGTTATTCACTTAAAAATCCCAGGTCAATCAAAGCTTTCTTAACCTGTTCAATTCCATGTGGATGAATACTTACTGTGGTTGGATTGAGTACTGCTTGAATAAATTTATTGGCTGGTGATGATTGTAATCTTTCCACAGCTTGAGGGTCGCCAACACTTAATAAAATAACATTTGAGAAATGTGCCTGTATTCCATGCTTCTCCCAATTTTCCAAAGCTAATTTTAATTTTGGAGGGAATGAATGTGGTAAGTTAGATTGTAAGATCTTAGTGATATGGTTAATTGTTAATCCTTGTTGCGTAGCTCGATGTAAAGAAGATGGTGTGATTTGAAAATGAAAACCATCTTTTTCTTTTATTCCCCATTCGCAAAATCGAGAGATCTGATATCGTACTGTTCTGGAAAAGTTTTTTGAGAGAAAAATCTTGCCATAGGAGTCAATAGTAATCTTAGTTTCTTGTGGCTTTATCTCAATTGGGGTTTGATTTGTGAGAAAATCAGTGAATCGAGTGGATAACCTGAAAGCTTGATAAACAGGATTATGTTGACTGGAAGCTAAATCAACCAATCCAAGCCAAAACATTGGTCCTGTGATCATAAAGCGTATTAATGCTCCATCAACTTCATTCCAGAACTCAAACCCACGCAAGAATTTTCTGTTTGTTATATCCTTGATATACCATGAGTCGTAATTTCCAGCAGGTCGCTGAAAATCTGGATTTACTTGAAAAATATATGAAATAAAACTTTCCAAATTCCACCAAGTATCCACAGGTACTTGTGATAATTGCTCGATAACATATTGACGTGCTCGATAATGGTTTCTATCAAGGACCCCTTCAATTTCAATTTCCGGAAGAAAAGACATTTCATTCAGGTGAATTTGTTCCACCCATTGACGAATTAAGATTGCGAAAAATTTTTCTGAGGGAGTTTCCAGTAAAATGCGCACCTGATCTGGTTCAAGGTCGCCTTCCTTCGAAATAATTTTTAAGTCAGTTAATAAATGAATTAAGAATTTTGGAGGAATTTGCAAAAAATCTTCATAAAAATCCTGAGAAAACTCATTCCGGTATGCAGATAATAAAGTACAAATATCATCGAGAATCATTTCTGATGCATTGAAGACAACCTGTGTTTCTTTTGATGAAGCTGGGCGTCCAGGCAATTGATGTTTTTTGATATGGGCAGGTTTTAATGTTGAAAAAATTTCCTCGGGTATATATGCGAATTCTTGTGGTTCCGTATCGGTACTTAAAAAAGCTCTTCCAATAAATGCTCTGTACCATAAAAATTCTGTTGGATTAACTGGATTCAGATCTGGTCTTTCGCGATCGCGTTTGGCCGATCCCATAACCTGTATTTCACCAAAATCACGTGCAAACTTAGCCCAGGTGATTTTCCCATCATTTTCGAGAAGTGTATCAAAAGCCAATTTTGCGTTCTCAGGAAAAGAATCATAAAGTTCTTTAATCACATCTTGATTTTCCATTTCCGTAGCCAATTGAGTTCTGGCTGTGTAAGCATCCGCTCCTTTTATCTCAATCCCCCAGGCGTTGGCAATAATCTTAATAAATCCTAAATCCTGACCATTGAGCGTGTTGAGAATACTTAACATCTATTAAGACTTGTCCTTTGTTTTTATTAATTATTATAATTGGTGACATTATACAGGAGAAATAAACCTTGAAAATAAATTTAATTGACTTACATGCTGCTTACCTGTATAATTTCACAAGTCAAGTTTATGTCTTGGATATCAAATGGCCTTAAAAGGTAACCTCCGCGATTTCACAATTACACAATTATTGAATCTGGTTAATCTTGCCTGTAAAACAGGGACATTGGTAATTGAAGGTTCTTCCGATGTTGCAAAGATTTCTTTTCGCGATGGGAAATTAATTTACGCCCAACTTGATCATCTGGATAATACTTTAGCCGGGATATTGAGAAGAAATAAAAAAATCAGTTCCCGTCAATATGCTATCCTTACCGAACGCGCTGCAAATATGAATGACAAAGAATTAGGAATATTATTGATCAATGCAGGATATCTTAGCCAGACTGATATTATCGATAGTCTGCAACAATATTTTGTTAGTATTGTTAGACAATTATTCACCTGGGTGGAAGGAATGTTTCACTTTGAGGTAAATTCTTTACCCCCTTCGGATAAAATCCCGATTCGAATGAACCTTGAAAACCTTATTATCGAGGGATCACGCCAGTTACGAGAATGGGAACAACTTCAGCAGGAAATCCCTTCATTGGATATGTCACTAAAATTTAGTGATCGTCCTGGAATTAATATTCGAAACGTGAATTTGAGTGTGGAAGAATGGCGAGTGGTTTATTATGTCAATCCGAAAAACACCATGCGCCAGATCGCCAAGGCAACAAAATTGAATGATTTGGAGATACGAAGAATTGTATATTCTTTATTACAGGCAGGATTGGTTGAAATAATTCGACCTGGAGAACAGGTCGTTGTCACGCAACCTAAAACACTGCCAAAAACAAACAAACCGGAACAAAAGTCATTAATTAATCGCATTATAAACAAAATACGTGCAATTTGATAACAGGAATTTTATGCAAACGGTAAAAATCGTCGTCACGGGTCCTTTCAGTTCAGGAAAAACTCAATTTATCCAATCAATCAGTGAAATTGACGTTGTTTCCACTGAGAGAAAAATTTCCCTCGAATCTGAAAAAATCAAGAATGCTACTACCGTTGCAATGGATTTTGGCAGGATCACCATCGATAATGAATTAGTCCTTTATCTTTTTGGAACCCCAGGACAGAGAAGATTTGATTTCATGTGGGAAATCCTATCGGAAGGAATGTTAGGCTTTATTGTTATGGTTGACAGTTCACGGCCAGAGACTTTCCGTGAAGCTCGCTATATATTAGAGACTTTTCGTGCTTATGCGCCAACTCCATATGTTGTTACAGCCAACAAACAGGATTTAGAAGACGCTTGGGATTTGGAAGATATGCGTTATGCTTTGCGATTAGACCCAAAAATAAAACTATTGCCTTGTGTTGCTCAGGATAAAAACTCAGTTAAGAAAGTCTTGTTGGAGCTCTTATATACGATTTTGGCTGAGATGGAGGCAAAATAAACTTCATAGATGTCATCCATCACAACTGATAGAGGAATTCTACATTATGAGGTTTTCGGAAGAGGTAGGCCTGTAATTTTTCTGCATGGCTGGCTTGGTTCCTGGGGGTTATGGCAAGAAACCATGGTAGAAATTGGTAAAACAAATCGTGCATATGCGCTTGATTTTTGGGGATTTGGGGAATCGGACGGGAAGCTCGTTACTTATAAAGTTATGGATTTTGTCGATTTAATCAGGCAATTTATGAACCAGATGGGAATTGAAAGTGCACCTCTAATAGGTCATAGCATGGGGGGAACTGTAAGTTTGTTAGTTGCTTTAAATTTTCCGAATTTGGTAGAAAAAATTGTTGTAATTGGATCTCCTATTCAAGGAAAATCATTAAGTTTTCCATTGAAACTAGCAGGGGAAAAATACATCGCAGTTTTGTTGTTTCGATATTTCAATTTATTTCGAAAATCATTAAAAAAAGTATCGCCGATCATTTGTAATGATCCGCGTTTTCCAGAGATTATCGATCGCGATCTTTCTAAAACGAATTTGGAATCATTCTTAAATAGTATAAATTCTTTATCTAAAGTAGATTTAAGAACTAATCTTAATAATGTAAAAATACCAGTATTGGGTTTGTATGGAAAACGTGATAATATAGTGTCACCTGAACAATATAAACCTTTACAGCAAGGGATTCCCCACACACAAATACAATTATTTTCAGATTCCGGCCACTTTATTATGCTTGAAGAACCGAAGTTATTTTTGCAACTCATTCATAATTTCCTGAATCAGGAGACTGTTATATAAATATGAACTTACAGACGTCAATAAATTGTTCTGGGGAAATGACAGATATTTTATTGGAGGGGGTAAGAGAAACGATTGGGTGGACTCATGCAAAATCTCCAAAAAATGAAGGATTTTTGTTTAATCAAGTATTGGAAAACCAATCTCTGTCTACGGATTCAATCTCTGGATTAATCGAAACTGCACCGGTTGAATATGGAATTCGTGGAGCAAGTGGAATTGCTCATAGAATCGGTGAATCATGCTTTCGTAGTTTTATCAGAAATTATGGGAAACAATATTTATTAACCGAAAATTCCTTTCGTCTGATGAATTCACAATCAAGAATATTGTTTGGGTTGGAAAAACTAGCAGAATTTGCTGACAAAAATTGCGGTGCTCAGATCAGAATTTACGAAGATGAAAAATTCTGGTACTGGAAAGTATTAGCCACCAGTGAGACTTTTAATATAAATCCATTGTATATTCCATACACATTCGGACTATTGCGTGAATTTTTTTCCTGGACGAGTGGAGGGCGATTCTATCCAATGGAAGAATCATCGAATTCTCGTACTCCAGGGATATTATTTCAAATTGCAATAAATAAACAACCTTTGGGAAATTAATGCTCGATTTCAGAATTATTCTTCGTTCAAACAGGCATGTTTTACCCTTTAATGAACCAGCAAGAGATCTGAGAATCTTAAACAAACCGTTATGGCTAATTCAACGAGATACATTAGCTCCTTACACCAAACAGGAAATTGATATATTCCCCGGAGATGATATCCCTGTCAAGGAAAAATCTTGTGTGGTTTTTCGAGATAATTTATTTTTTGATGATGCTTTTATAAAATCCTTTATAGAACAAGCAACGAAATTAAATTGTGCTGTTCGGGCAGCTTTTTCAATTCAGGATCCTGCTTTTAGAGAACATTGTTTGCCACTATCAAATTCGTATGAAAAAATTGATGATTTATATTATGCGGATCTCTGGTATTACCCTGATGGATTGACAGACAATGTAAAACCTTTGATCATGGATCTGCAATCCCGGGAAATTGGTTATTATCACGTTCCCACATATATGGCATTTAATCAAGGTGATTTGGTTTATCAAGTACCTTTACAAAGTTTTATTGCAATTGATTCATGGGTGCATATATTTATCGCTGATGCAATATTCGGTTTATTTGCCAGAGGTGCAAGATTTGAATTGAGATTAAAAGACGATCCAAAATTTATGCTAGGTGTTCTAATCACATCTATGTTTGAAGGCAAACAATTATTAAATTGCTCAAAGCTGGTGTCTATTGGAAAAAATTGTTCCATTGATCCCAGTGCTGTTATTCATGGACCCACAACAATTGGAGATAATGTTACGATCGGTGCAGGCGTAGTGGTAGAGAATTGTATAATCGGAAATAATGTTAATATCTCCCAGGGTTGTAATTTGATGTTATCAGTCATCGGAGATGGTACATTTCTGCCATTTGGAGCCTCAATTTTTATGACAACCTTGATGGACAATTGTATGGTGGCTCAAAATACCTGTTTACAAATGAGTGTGATCGGAAGAAACACATTCATTGGGGCTGGCACCACATTCACTGATTTTAATTTATTACCTATCGAATTAAGAGCCAGAGATGCGAATGGTGAATTGGGTAGTTCCAATAGACCTGTGTTAGGGGGATGTGTTGGACATAATTGTCGGATCGGTTCAGGATTAGTGATATATCCAGCCAGAACAATCGAATCAGATGTCATCTTAATTAGTTCAAATAAAAGACGTGTGATTGATCGGGACATCATGTACGAAGAAAGTGATCACCATTCCCTGCAACATGCAACCTTGCACCAACAACTTTATCCAAAAGCATAATTGAAAAAATTTAAAAAATTGGATACATTAAGAATAAACCTCAGGTTTATTTGATTCCAATCCTTAATTGGAATAAGTATAATTAGTATCATACGAATTCAGTAGTCACCAGAAAATTGGGTTAAATTCCAATTATTAATTAAAAATATTTTACGGAGGACAGGATGGGTAAAGGACGTTTATTAGTGGTTGAAGACGATCATGATATTTCAAATATGTTAAATATTTATTTTTCAGGCCTGGGATATGATGTTGATGTTGCACCGAGAGGGGAAGTTGCAATGGAAAAAACTCGACAAATAATGCCGCATTTGATTATCCTGGATATCATGTTGCCCGATATTGACGGGTATGAAGTTTGCCGTCGTCTCAGGACTAATACTCGCACAAGCCACATACCTGTTATATTTTTAACTCAAAAAGATGAACGAAGTGACAAATTACAAGGTCTGGAATTAGGCGCAGATGATTACATAACCAAGCCATTCGATATTGAGGAATTGCGTTTACGGGTGCAAAATGCGATCTCCCGAGCGGAGCGTGAAAGCCTGACTGATGCTCAATCTGGATTACCCTCTGGAAGACTGATTGAAGATCAGATGAGAAAAATAATAAGAGAAAAGAATTGGGCTTTATTTGATATTCGCATCAATCATCTTGACCCGTTTAAAGAAGTATATGGTTTTATTGCAGCCAATGATGTTTTAAGATTTACCGGGATGTTGTTAGGAGATATTCTTGATGAGGTAGGTACGCAAGAATTTGATTTCATTGGACATGCGGGTGGAGACAATTTTGTATTGATTTCTGATTTTTCTCGAGCCCAACAATTATTAAAGTCACTGAAAGAAAAATTTGCAGATGCAATAAAAACCCATTACAACTTCTTAGATCGTGACCAGGGATTCTTACTGATTAAGAAAGATACAGGTTCAGATTTAACAGCTCCATTAATGACACTCTCCATTGGGATTGTTTCCCCTCATACTCACGATTTTTCAGATATTCGAGAAATTACAGAAATCGCAGCAGAAGAGCGAAGAAAAGACGTTCAGAAATAAAACTGGAATTTTGAGTGAGCATCTATCTTTTTACAGTACTTATGATATCCGCCGTAGTGGGGATCCTATGGATTTCCGTATTATTAATTATTGACTTAACCAAAAGACCCATTAATCAATCTTTTGATAATATCGAACAATCCATTGATTACCCACACCCGGTTTTAATTGTTAAAAAAGGGGGTATTGTAACCTACTATAATCCTGGATTTATGGAATTGTTTGGATTTACCTCAATGCAAAGAGTAGACATTGATGCATTGGCTTTAAAGAGTAAAGACCGATATTTTTATAAAATTTTTAATCAGCCGGGAAAATACAATTTAACCATCGAAGATGAAGAGTATGACGTTTTTAGTTATGAGACTTCTGATGGAATGCTGGTAACCTTTCAAAAACAATTAATAAACTATGAAGATGAAAATAATGCTCATTCATATTTCCCTTTTCTAGCTGCGATCTTAACCAACAATGATTTTAACCAGACGGTATTAACAATTTCCAAAGAGATACAGAAGAGAGCACCTTTTGATTTTTTGGAAATTATGATTCTGGATCCCGAAAGAGATGAGTTGGTTTTCTACAATCCCGAAAGAATTACGAAATCAGGCAATAATTTTATTCCAAAACGAACTTCCCGAGTTTCAACTTTCATAGACCCCATCATAGATAAAAAAGAAATGGTTTTGTTAAATAAAGACCAGATGAAGATCGGAATATTAAACGAAATATTTCCACCAAACATCAATGAAATTCGATCAATTCCATTAATTGTCGATAACCAGGTAATTGGAATTGTTGTTCTGGGAACTGAAAAAGAATTAGAAAATGCTACTCTGGATTCTTTAATTGAGAATGATTTTTTAAATTTCATATCCACAGGATTATATTTGAATTGGACTAAAGCGGAAATTGAACGAAAATCAATTGAATTAGGTGGATTGGCGAATTTATCTGTATCTTTTCGGAACATTCATGAGCCAGAAGAGTTATTCAGGAAAATTATTTTTAATTTCGGACATCTTTTACAAGTAGAAATTTTTGGTTTTATCCTTTTTGATGAATCATCCTCCACTCTGGAAGCGAAAAAGCCATTTATAGGTATACCCGACCCAATCGTTGATGTTATTCACATTCGTATTGAACAGAGCTCTACAGCTGAACAAATCCTCTTTTCGCAGGATATATTAATTGCAGATAATTCTATGGAAGATCAACATTGGGTAGATCTCGGATTGTCTCACTTTGCAAATGCGGCTACGATTCGTGAATCGGTTTTAATTCCACTAACCCCTGGTTCGGAACCAATGGGTTTTATTTTAGCTGCAAACCATCAAAATGGTGCTTCATCATTTTCTCAGGATGAAATGCATTTATTAATGATTATTGCTAACCAGACTGCTCCACTGATTGAGAACCTTTATCTGCTGATTCAATCAAAACTACGAACCCAGAGAGCAGAAGTTTTACGTCGAATTTCCTCACTTGCCAGTTCAAATGCCACCCTTGATGAAATTTTTGGTTTTTCCATCAATGAACTTTCCCTTTTACTTCATGCTGAGATGGGCGGAATTATTCTGGTGGACAACGATCGATCTACATTTCGTTGGAAATCTGATGTGAAATTTGGAAATTGGGAAATCAAAAAATTGGGAGAAAAATTGTCGCTCGACTCTCCTGATTTTTTAGAAACAGTTACGCATACCAAGGAGCCTTTATTAATCGGAAAATTTGATGAAACGAAACTCATTCCAAACTATTACCAGAATTTAATGGATATGATTCAATTCAATTCTGCTATTTTTGTTCCAATGATTGTAAAAAACCAGGGAATAGGAGAAATTTGGTTTGGAAGTTCCTCATTAAGCTTCTTTGATCTTGGAGATATTCAAGTTGTTCTGTCTGCTGCAAATCAATTGGCATACGTGGTTGAACAGACAAATTTATCAAAATTAACCCTGGAAGCGATCAATGAAAAAATTGAACAAGAAAAACTGATCGATGAATTACAGAAAATCAATAGCTTCGGTCAAAAAATTACAAGTTTACAACCTGAATTGATTCTTAAAGAGTTACTGGATGTTATTTTTGAGTTTGTCCCAATGGCTGAATCTGGCTGGGTGGGCTTAATGGAAAGCACTCAACAAAAAATTAAACCCTTGTATTTTCAAAACTACGAAAATGAATTTTTTTCAATGAATTTTCCAATTAGTCGATTCATTCAGCAGATATTTGCTGGTCAGAATCCAACTTATTTTCAAGATTTGGAATTTCCAATGGATTATGGATTAACTGAACAGGAAGCTATCCAATATTTAAATGCAACTCATCATCGTTTACCCATGTCTAGTTTATTCGTACCAATATCAACCTCGAAAAGATCGATTGGTTTATTGGTTTTGGAAATATACTCTGACGATAAAAAATTTTCACCTGAAGATCAATCAATTACACAATCCATTGTTCAGCAAGTAAATTTAGCCCTGGAGAATGCTGATTTGTTCAGAACCACAGAAAGGCAATCTCAAAAACTTAAAATTCTTTCTGACCTTTCCAAATCACTTTCAGCCAGTCTAAACCGTGATGAATTAAATAATTCTATCCTTAAGAAATTAAACCAACTGATAGAGTATCAAACTGCTACATTTTGGGAAAAAGAAAAAAATTATTTAAAAATAATTGATACGGATGGATTTATTGACAATGAAGATAGACAAGGAATATTGGTTCATCTGGAAGATTCCTTATTGTTTCAAGAAATGTTCTCGACCAAAAAATCTGTGGTCATTGCGAATGCAATGGAAGATGAGCGCTTTCCAGTCTTGATGGAGGTTGAAAACTTATCCTGGCTAGGCGTACCTCTGATATCAAAATCAGAAATTATAGGTGTCATTGCTTTGGAGAATAAAGAAAAAAATTTTTATCAGGCTGATCTTATTCAAATCGTAGAAGCATATGCAGCTCAAGCAGCCAACGCGATCGAAAATGCAAATTTATATCAGGATTTGATAAATCGTTCTAATGAATTGAATGAGAGAACTCAGAAATTATCCTGGTTGAATGAGTTTTCATCTGAGGTTAACCGCTCTCTGGATATCCGCAACATAGCTGAATTAACTACAAAATATCTACAAAATCTTATAAAAATAGACGCATTGTCCATATTTTTTATTGAAAATGCAAATGAAATATGGTTATCTTACAGCCATCCAACTTTTGGTGATTTAAAAAATATTGATATCTCCTCCGATTCTTTTTTTGAAAAAATTAAGCAATCAGGTGGCATTTACCAAATCAAGAATATAAACGAAAATTCTGAGGTTAACAAATATCTTAAGGATTATTTTTTTGAAAGGGGATCTGTTTCGTTGTTATTGATACCACTCATGAGTTCATCCAAAGTTTATGGCTGGATATGTTTGGAGGACAAAATTGAAAGGGGATTTACCTACACAGAAACTGAATTGGCAACGACGTTAACAAATCAAGCTTCCTTAGCATTTGAAAATGCGTTTTTATTTTCTGAGACAAATAACCTCAAGGAAAATCTTGAGAAGAGGGTTGAATTACGAACCAATGAATTGAAAATTGAACA
>DAOUGX010000504.1:0-6040 GCA_034428855.1 Anaerolineaceae bacterium
TTGGGAAATTTATTAGTGACAAAGAAAGCAAAAGTTGAAAATCCTATTCGGGTGATGATTGCTGCCCATATGGATGAAGTTGGCTTTATGCTGGTGGATGATGAGGGAGAAGGTTTATTTAAGTTCGAAATTGTTGGTGGAATTGACAACCGGCAACTGGTTGGAAAACCCGTATTGGTTGGAAAAGATCAACTGCCTGGTGTTATCGGGGCAAAACCTATCCACCTGACCACGGCTGATGAAAGGAAAAATCCAATTCCACTCGAAAGTTTGCGGATTGATGTTGGACCTGGAAACTCTAAAAAATGTAAAGTTGGTGATCGGGCAACCTTCGCCACCCGTTTTGAACAATGGGGACCCAGTCTGGTTGGAAAAGCATTAGATGATCGTTTGGGGGTAGCTACTTTGATAGAACTGGTCAAACATGCTCCTGAGCATGTTGAATTGTTAGCAGCCTTCACAGTTCAGGAGGAAAATGGCTTACGGGGGGCACGTATCGCAGCCTATTCCATGGATCCTGAAGTGGCCTTTGTGTTAGATTCAACACCAGCCAATGATTTACCCGTTTGGGACGAAGAGGAAAATGGTCGTTACAATGTGAAATTAAATCACGGTCCTGCCATATATCGATTAGATGCCGGTACTCTTTCAGATCCACGATTAATTAACCACCTGGTGAGAGTGGGTGTCGAATTCCAAATCCCTTATCAATTCCGACAACCCGGCAAGGGAGGAACCGATGCTGGAGCGATTCATAAACAGCGTGGAGGTATTCCTTCTGTATCGATTTCAGTCCCCGGACGTTATGCTCATACTGCGGTTTTGATCGCGCGGACAGAAGATTGGAAGAACACATTGAAATTAATTTATCTTGCTCTTTTGAAATTCAGCAGAGACATACTATCTGTAGACCGATAAATTCAATAATTATTGATTTTGCCTAGATTAAATAGCTTTCAGGAGTGAAGAATGAAATCATTGATAAAAAAATTGGTAGAAACCGTTGGACCGTCTGGTTATGAATCAAAAATTCGGGAAGTAGTCCGTGCAGAGGTTGAAGCATTCGCTGATGAGATCAGTGTTGATGCCATGGGCAACTTAATCATCAAAAAAGGCGCCAAAAAAGAAGGTGGATTGAAGGTAATGGTATCTGCCCACATTGATGAAATTGGAATCATGGTAACCCATGTAGACAAGAATGGATTTGCCAGATTCACCACCATCGGAGGTGTACGTCCACAAACTTGTTATGGCAGCAGAGTTCGATTTCTGAATGGCATAGTCGGGGTAATTGGTGGCGAACGTTTAGAGAATGCCAACCATGTTCATGCCATTGAAGCAATGTTTATTGATGTTGGCGCTACCAGCGATGAGGATTGTCCCGTAAAAATTGGTGATGTTGCTGCTTTTGATCGTCCATTTGAAGATTTAGGAAATCGTTTGATTTCAAAGGCAATGGATGACCGTGTCTGTGCGGCGGTTCTCATCGAAACCTTGAAGAACATTAAGAATAGCCCTCATGAATTATATTTTGTATTCAGTACACAGGAAGAAGTTGGGTTAAGAGGTGCAACCACAGCTGCTTATTCTATTGATCCTGATCTGGGAATTGCTTCCGATGTCACAATGACCGGAGATACCCCGCGTGGAATTAAAATGGAAGTTGCCTTAGGAAAAGGACCGGCCATTAAGGTGAAAGATGGTGGTATGCTGGCAGATCCACGGGTTGTAGAAGTGATGGTGCAAGCTGCAAAACAGCATGGAATACCTTATCAACTTGAAGTTTTATTGGGTGGAACAACAGATGCAAAAGCCATGCAAATTTCACGTGCTGGTATGCCTGCTGGGTGCATCTCAGTACCGACGAGATATGTTCATACTCCTTCAGAAATGGTTGATATCAATGACCTGAATAATGCAGTAAAATTGTTAACTGCTTTATTGAGTGAACCAATCGTTTTAGGATAAATTTGAAAAAGCCTTTATCGAACCAATTTAAATTACTTTTCTTTTTCATAAGCTTATTTTCGATCAGCTTACTGGCAGGTTGTGATTTCCAATTGGATGTTCGAGAATTGGTAAATCAGATTGTGGCACAGGTGGTACCTCCCCCGGAGACAACCAGAACGCCTATGGTCACCACTCCAACCCCCGAGTCTACCGAAGAAGTTGGCATTACACCTACTACTCCTGTTGTTTCAGGCGCAGTTGAACTGGTATTATGGGTACCGCCACAATTTGATCCAGAAGCAGACAGTCCGGAAGGTAACTTATTTAAACAGAGAATTGCTGAATTTGAAGCCAGTCATGAAGATGTGTTCATTTCTGTCCGGGTAAAAAGTGTAAGTGGTGCGACCGGATTGCTGGAAGCTCTCACAACTACGAAAGGTGCGGCAACACAAGCATTACCATCGTTGATTGCTTTACCACGTTCGGATTTAGAAACAGCAGTTTCAAGAAATTTGTTAACCCCATTCGACTCTTATTCCAGCATGATAGATGAACAGGATTGGTATGAATATGCCCAGAATTTATCCGTTATTGGTGGCAGCTCTTATGGATTACCGTTTGCTGGGGATGCCATGGTCATGGTTTATCGCCCGGCAATAGTTGGTGAGCCACCCACCAAATGGTCTGATTTAATTCGAAGGGGAGAACCAATTGCTTTTCCAGCAGCCGATCCACAATCATTACTAACGCTTGCTTTGTATTTATCGAGTGGTGGAGAGCTGGAGAGCACACAAAGACTTCCTCAATTGGATCTTGAAATTCTGACACAACTCTATCAACTTTATGCCGATGGAGCACAGGCGGGAGTTTTTCCCTTATGGGTAACCCAGTTACAACGAGATTCAGAAGCCTGGACTGCGTATAATGAATTGCGTAGCAATTGGGTTATAACCTGGCTATCCCGCCATCTCTCGGAACCAGCAGACGACTCAAGTTTGGTCAGTTTTCCAGCAATCAATAATACGCCAACAACGCTGGCTGATGGCTGGGTTTGGTGTTTGGCTGATCCGCGAGTTGAAGTTCATGAATTGGCTGTTGATTTGGCAGAATTTTTGGTTGATCCAGACTATTTGGGCGAGTGGTCTCCATTAGCAGGTGCGTTACCAGTCAGACCATCAACATTAGCCGGATATTCGGATCAAACATTTCGCACGAATCTGGGTCAAATTGCCTTACTGGCACAAATTCGTCCAAATAATGAGATCGTCAATTCCATTGGTTTGGTTATGCAAGATCAATTAATCCAGGTGCTTTCGGGTAAAACAACAGCACCTTTTGCAGCGCAGGCAATTATTGATCGCGTAGGAAATCCATGATTCATAAATCGAAGAAAATATTTACAGCTTTCATGAATCGACATTTGCTTTTGGCGGTTTTCGTTGCTTTGTTTTTTACGATGGCAATGACCTGGGTAGAAATGGATCCATTTGTTGATCACCAAAGAAATGTCGATTTTTTACGTCAAAATTCACAACCAGTCAACAGTGAATCCACAACTGGAGTGGTCAATTTGGATCAAGCTAATCTAGTTAGTATGAATTTCGGTCGCCAGACTGATGGATTAGTCTTTGGAAGTGCCTTGCTTGTGGTCATAATTGTTGGCGGTGTGATTATTAATATTCGAAATATTTGACCCTTAAAGTTAATAAGAATTTTTGGTGATCAAAGATCAAATCTACGTTGAAATTTGGCAAAATATCACCTTTTATTTTCGCCTGAATGAATATAATGAAGATAACCAAAAAATCTGGAGGATCAATGATCAAAACATTCCTACAGAAGAGAAAAATATTCTTTTTAATATTAATTTCAGTATTTTTATTAGTAATCATCATTCAACAGCCTGTGATGGCTGAATTTCCTAAAATAGAAAATAGTCTCGGGCCTGGGGAAGAAGTTGATGATGATTTGTTTTTACAGGGATCTGAAGTTAAAGTAGCTGGACATGTTCATGGCGTATTGTTTGCCGTTGGTGAGGACATCCTCATTGAATCTGGTGCAATCATTGATAATGATGTGTATTTGTTCGGGAAGAGCATATCGATTGAAGATAATGTTGAAATAGAGGGAAATTTATTTATTGCAGGACAAAATGTAAATCTACAAACGGATATCCTAAGAAATTTGGCTGTTTCTGCAGCAACACTCGAGATCGGAACCACCGTAAATGTTGGAAGAAACCTTTTCTTCGCTGGATTCCACATGAATCAGTCATCCGGGAGCCAGGTTCAGGATAATTTATATGCTGCCTGTTACCAGATTTCCATTAATGGTCAAATTGAAAAGAATTTTCGAGTGAGCGCTGTTGCTGTCCAACTTAATGGTGAAGTGAATCGTAATGCTGAGGTTTCAATTGATGCCAGTGGTGATGATGAAGGGATCAGGATTTGGTTACCTTACATGCAACAATTCAATATTCCTGATTTGATGCCGACTGGATTGCTGGTTGGAGATCAAGCGAAGATAGGTGGTCAACTGATCTATACCAGCGCGAAGAGTCTGGAAGAAAATCTTAAGAATTTACCCATTGGTGGAGTCGTTGAAAATATTCTGGATAGTGAACCACAGCAAGGTAAAGGTTCAGATAATGTAGTGCTGGAAAATCCGTTTTTATTAAGAGTTTTTCGGTTGGTGCGACAATTAATTGGATTGCTCTTTTTTGCTATTCTGGGTTGGAAATTTGGAAGACGTTATATAAAAGAAGCTTCACAAACAGCAATCAGTAAACCATTAAATTCGCTAGGTGTTGGTTTTGTGTGTACGCTGGTGGTTTATTTAGGTGGTTTGATTTTCAGTATTTTACTGATCATTCTGGTTCTTTTGCTTAGAGTTTTCACCCTCAACCATTTAAGTAGTTTATTATTCTTCCTTGGTGTTGCTGGAATTATCCTGGTGTTCACCTTATTTGGAATTTTATTAGTTTATGTCAGTAAATTTATATTGGCCTATTGGATAGGAAATAGAATTTTATTCAAAACACAATTTTTCAAGGAAAATAAGGACGCCTGGAGCTTAATTACTGGGATCCTCGTTCTCTTACTACTGGATGCAATTCCTGTGTTCGGTTGGATATTTGGGGTCATGGTTTCATTAATTGGAGTTGGAGCGATCTGGTTTACCCTGCAATCACATGATAAGGCAGGAATTTTGCCTGATTTCGAATAATCACGAATTGAATAAATTGTTAAATGCTATAATCAAGCTAAAATTTATAGGATTGGAAAAGAATAATGCAAAGGAAAGAAATCCTGACCTGGAATGATGTTGATCAATTAATTGACCATTTGATACCTCAATTTGAAACAGAATTCGAGGGAATGATCATGATTACGCACGGTGGAATTATTCCAGGTGGGCTGATATCCGAAGCATTACGGTTGGATACCATTCTCACGGCGGCAGTTGATTTTCCGAATGAGATGCTGATGGAAGATGAACGCAAGAAAGGTCGTTTGTTAGCCTGGCCAAAGTTTGTTCAATTTCCAGATGACTCCTTGCTTGCTGGAAAGCGTTTCCTGGTGGTGGATGATGTGTGGGGATCAGGCAGGACGATCACTGCCGTCAGAAACCGGGTGGTCAGTGCAGGTGGTCAACCTTACACCTGTGTATTACATTTCAATCCTTATCGCAATCTATTTGGAAATATCCGCCCGGATTATTTCGCTGCAATCACTGATGCACATATCCTTTATCCATGGGAGATTAATCGTGGACCTGATGTTGTGATGTTACAGGGTGGAGGTCATGAATAGGTTCATTAATGGGTGGTCTGGTCAGGAAGTAATATTTTCAGATATTCTGCCACCATATGATCAAGACTGAACATATATTCTGCCTGTTTTCTGGCTTTTACTTGAAAATATTGCAGGTTATGTAATATTTCCATGGCTGCTTCAGCCAGAGCCGGTACATCAGGCAATTCCATTTCCCAGTAATTGCTGCCATATGGAGCAGTCCTGCCGGCATCATTCTCTAGAATTTCAGGCAATGATCCTGTGGCGTATGCAACCACAGGCAATCCACATGCTAA
>DAOUGX010000505.1:0-1556 GCA_034428855.1 Anaerolineaceae bacterium
GGAAAAATAAAAACTGATGATACCGCCAAGCGATAATGTGATGAAAAATATCTGGTAATTTAATGGAAATGCAACTCGATCTAAAAATTGCCCGGCTATCAATGCAGTTGACGCATTCGTGAATCCCAAAATTGACCAGCGGTGGGACATCAATTCGAAGCGACCGCGAGATCCCGCCACCTGGTTCATCACTACCGAAAAACATATACTGAGAATGGTTTGTGGAACGGTTGCAATCGCCCATAAGCCAAGAATCCCCAGAATGGCAGCAGCTTGTGGTAATAAAAGCACCAGCAACCCTGTAAAACCGTAACTCATCAAAACAGCCAATCGCGCAAAACTAAACCAGGGAACTATATTTTTACGGGTTTCTAAAAAATTCCCCAGCGGGATGGCTAACAATGCTCCGGTCAAGGCTGGCATAAATGTCAGCATACTCACTTCCAGCGTACTGGCACCTAACCTGGCTAACAATACGGGTAAAAAGGGCGAACCTGTGCTGGCTAATCCAACCCCAATCGCATCTATTTGAACATTCCGAAAATTGAGTCGATTTATTTCTGGAGCAGATTGGGGCTCATTGAACCAACGATAAATGAAGGAATAAATTCCCCGGAAATTTATAAAACGCATAGGTTACCTTATATTGGTCATACATTTCAAATTTTTTCAATCCATTTATCGTCAAATGCCCGATGGAATTATATCGCTTTAAACCTTCTACGATGCTACTTGTTTATTGATATTCAATGCTGTATCAATGAAGGTAGCGATCAATTTGCAGACTTTCACAGGTGTGGTATATAATCAAAGATGAAAACAGGGTCTTGAAAGCCATCAGAGAGAAAAAATGGATGAAATTGAATTAGCATTAGCAGCTCAAAAAGGTGACCTTAATTCCTTCAATCGTCTGGTACTCGAATATCAGGAAATGGCATTCAATCTGGCTTATCGGATGTTAGGTGATCCAGATTCTGCTGCCGATGCCACACAAAATGCATTTATCTCGGCTTATAAAGCAATTTCAGGTTATCGCGGTGGATCTTTCAAATCCTGGGTGATGAGAATTGTCTCCAACACCTGCCTGGATGAAATCCGTCGCCAAAAACGACGACCCACCACACCATTAGAGCCTTTTGATCCGGAAGGTGAAGAGGAGATTGAATCACCCACCTGGTTAAAAGATGAAAATCCATCGCCTGAGGAAATCTTAGAATCTTCTGAGCTGGAAGGTGCAATTCAGAATTGTTTACAATCCATGAAACAGGATTTCCGTTTGGTGGTCGTTTTAGTCGATATTCAGGGTATGGATTATCAGGAAGTATCAGATTCCACCGGCTTACCATTAGGCACCATTAAGAGCCGATTGGCGCGCGCACGAGGAAAATTACGCGAATGTCTACAATTTTTCCGGGAACTTTTGCCAGATATTTTTCGTCTGGAAGGTGAGGGCATACAATGAAAATGAACTACTCACCAAAAGACTGGCAAATTTTATCGAACTACCTGGATGGACAATTGTCCGACCGGGAGTTATCGATTTTAAATGAACGCCT
>DAOUGX010000506.1:0-2320 GCA_034428855.1 Anaerolineaceae bacterium
CCCCGTAAAATAAAAGGGATCCACCCGGTCATCACTCCCCAGGCATTCTGGAAATAATCAACAAAATCCAGACGCAGATTGTCTCCGGACAAAACAGAACGCCCGCCTATCGTGCGATTATTTATGAAAACAAATACTGACCAGGCAACCGGAATCAGTACAGCCGGTGCACCAACCAGCGCCATTTTGCGAATCCGGCGCCAGAAAGAACCAGTGAGAAAAAGCATTGGTATCGCAATCACCACAGCAACAAAAGCGATCCCGGTATATCGCGCCAAATAGGAAAGACCAGCAAGAATTCCGGCGATGATCCAGATGCTCTTTTTATCAGGTATTTTTATGGCTTCCACCAGTAAAATGAGTGCTGAAAATCCCAGCACAAAGAAAATGGCTTCCGACATCGCCCCGGAAAAAACATAAATCAAATCCATCGCAAAAACAGTCAGAATGGTTACGCCCAGGGTCGCCAGCAGAGAACGGGTATAACGCCAGGTTGCCAATCCACCCAGCAGGATCACAGCTCCAAAAGCGAAGGCATTCATCCAGCGTGCAGCCTGTAACGGGTCTGCACCAAAGCGAATCGGAATGCTTAATATGACCGGAAATAAAGGGGGGTGCCAGGTGAGTAAGTCGTAACCACCCGTCGGATTCTGAATTACCAACCCTTTCCCTTGCGCCAGGTTCGTAGCGGTCCAGATGTAGGTGGTGGCATCACTGAAGACCCAGGGGCCGAAAGCTGTGGCATGTATGATCAGGAAAACACCCAGGATGGCTGCGACCACTAAACCAATGGAGATAATAATGGGTAGATTTTTCTGAATAAAACGAAATGCTTTTGTCATTTAAGTTTGTCCAACAAGATTCAATGTATGAAACCGATTTATGAGAACAACCATTTTGATTGTATCAAGGAATGAATGGTTTACAGAAGATATCCTGAACCGAAATTCAAATCCTGCTCACGAATCTTGAACCTGTTCCTGACCGTTTGTATAATGGAATTAATCGAAAAGGAGGTTGTGATGAAAATTGCTGTGATTGGATCTGGTCACATCGGAGAAACATTGGGAAAAAAGTGGTCAACGGCTGGTTATTCGGTTTATTATGGTGTTCGTGACCCAAATGATCGCAAATATGGACATTTGCTTTCCAGTGGGGATGTCTGTGCGATTAAGGATGCACTTGAAACAGCAAAAATCGTTTTATTAGCCATCCCGGGTGATGCAATAGTTGAATTTGTGGATCAATATAAAGAATATCTGAATGGAAAACTCATCATTGATGCAACCAACAACATCCATGGTGGAGCGATGAACAACCTTGAAGTACTGTTTACAAAAACAAGTAACACACAATTGATCCGCGCTTTCAGTACCCTGGGCTGGGAAAATTTCGAAAATCCAGTGATTGATGGCCAACAGGTCGATTTATTTTATTGCGGCCACAGCGCTGCGCGACCAATGATTGAGAATTTAATAACCGATACGGGGTTACGGCCGGTCTATTTGGGTCCCATGGAAAAAGCTGAGTTGGTGGATGGATTAACCCGGATCTGGTTCGCAATGGTGTTTGAACAGAAACATTCCCGCCGATTGATGTTGAAAATGGTAGAGGAGAATTGAGCGGTAAAGCGATTAAGCTGTTAAGTTGTTAAGTTCTTGAGATGGCAGGTGATATTTCGATGATTCGTTTTCAATTCGTTGACGACGATTCCTCCCATTTTATTTTTGAAGCAAGGTGGTCTATAATTTCATTTTATGATTGACATTAAACAAAACATGGAAAAACCTATTGCCCGTGGGCGGACGGCTGAAGTCTTCACCTGGTCAGAAAATCAGGTGTTGAAGTTATTTTTTGATTGGATGCCCCTTTCATCCGTTCAGGGCGAATATGAAATTACCCGGTTGGCCTATCAGGCAGGTGCTCCAGTTCCACAGGTATTTGATCTGATAGACATGAACGCCCGGCATGGAATCATCTATGAGCTGGTGAGTGGACCAACCATGCTCAAATTACTGTTGTCCCAACCCTGGCAGGTAAAAAAACTCAGCCAGCAATTGGCTGAATTTCATTACGCCATTCATCAGATTCCCCTGGATGGAATTGCTTCCTATCGCGACCGATGGTTCAATCAAATTGAACGTGTGGATAAAATTTCGACAGAGATGAAGCAGAGATTAAAATCCTGTGTCATGAATATACCCGAGCAGAACCAACTCTGCCATTTCGATTTTCACCCCGATCAAATCGTTTACACCCAGAGAGGTGCCTTGATTCTGGATTGGATGACAGCCTGTCGGGGTGACCCGGCAGCGGATGT
>DAOUGX010000507.1:0-3749 GCA_034428855.1 Anaerolineaceae bacterium
GCCAGTAATCCGATAAATAAAATAAGCCAGCCGGAAACTAAAGTCATATAGAGACCACAGATGGCTGCTAACGCAAAGACAATCCACATACCTGCTTTGACCTCTTTCGGAGTCAGTAATCCAGCCTGGGTAACACGCATAGGACCTAACCGGTTGTGCTGATCTGCGCCTTTTTCAAAATCAAAGACATCATTCGCCAGGTTTGCACCAATTTGAAGGAAAAGAGCGCCTAGAAATGCGGCTAAAGCTGGTAAAAATCGAAAACCATCTTCAGCAAAAGCTGCAGCGCTGCCAATGAGGACGGGAGAAACCGCTGCTGGTAATGTTTTTGGGCGTGAAGCTAACAACCATGCCTGATACTTTGGAATTTTTATTTTTTCACTCATAAATACATCGGGTATTTTAATGGATTTTCTTTATATTCGTGCAATATTTATGCCACCAGGTAAAGACTAAGGAATTTGTAATTCTCCCCGCAAAACGGTCACTGCAGGTCCACCGACTTTGACGGTCTCTATGTCAGCTGGTGTGCCAATAACCTTCACTCGAGCCTGTCCAGGTCGATGCATCCAATGACCCTGTTCTGCGATGAAATCCGGTGTGTCCAGAAGGCCATAATGCCATAAATAAGCAGCCATTCCTCCAGTAGCAGAACCTGTGAAGGGATCTTCGAAAAGATCAGGTGGGGGACTGAAATGCCGGGCAAAGGTTTTCCCTAATGGGGTGATTCCTTCTGTGCAGAACACATGTGATGAAAACCAATCACTAGTTTCGTGTAAATCCTGATATGCCTTCGTGTTGACATTGATCTTTCTTAGTGAGGAATGATTTTTTACATAAACCATCAGTTGAGGTGTTCCTGTGCTTACGGTTTGAATGGGGCTACCTGGCATTAAATCATCAAAAGATAACCCCAAAACTGGTAAAACTTGTTTGGGATCATATATTTTTAGAAATTGAGGTTTCTTTTGACTCATAATTATGTTTTGTACCAATCCACTTTCTGCCTGGATTTCAATATCAATCGGACCAACCTGTAATTCCAGCTGGATTTTTGTAATATCACCAGATAATTTTAATCGATCAGAATCGACCAGAGCATATGTCGTAGCTATGGTGGGGTGACCTGCCAACGGAATTTCTCCCATCGGTGTGAAGTATCGCACCCCGAAATGAGCAATGGTAGAAGATCGCACAAAAGAGGATTCTGATAAGTTCATTTCCCGGGTGATGGCAAGCATAGTTTCGTCATCCAGATCATCTGTATTGAAAAAAACAGCACAGGGATTCCCGCCCAGGGGAATGCTGGTAAACGCATCAACCTGCATAAAAGGGTATTTTCGCATTGTTTAGTCTACCTAATCAACACAAAGACCGTCTTCTTCCGGATTTTCAAACGCAGCGGTGGATTTTACATATTCAATCTCTCCGTCGGATGAAACGTTAATTGTCTGCATAAATGTGGTATGTGGACCACATCCACAAGCAGAATAATCAAATAGTACAACCTGAAACCCGCCTTCCACTGGTTGAACTGTGGTCTCTTGTAACTCTTCTGAAAGTATTCTGTAACCACTGAGAGATTCCAAATCATATCTGGCTTCGGATCCCGTTGCTGTGATAGCATATGCCAGAGCTTGTTCAGGGGTAGTGATTGGAGCAAAGTTGTATTTCAGATCTTCCAAATCACGAACGAGCAAGTAATCACCATTGCCATAAACCAGCAAGCGTTGTTTCACCTCAATCGAACAACCACTGTCGTAGAGACCTTTGGCTAATGTTTCATCTGGTGGGGTCTGGAGTTGTGGTGCATACGTGCAATTAATAAATTGACTCTCCGCATCCAGGAGACTGACATATTCAGATGAGGTTGATAAAGCATCACACCCCATTTTCTTGGGAATGCTTCCTTCCGGACATACAGCATAATCTTCGGATTGCCAGGTACAACCAATATTTTGAAAAGCAGATAAATCTTGAGTTATCGCTGTGGTTGGTGGTTCACTGGTGATACTAATTTCCGGAGCTTGTTTAGCCCAGGGTAATGCACACGCTGAAATGATCACAATCACCATGACTGGCAAAAAACGCAATATGATTTTTTTACTTTTTGGGGACATTTGTCATAATCCTATTGAACAGAGGACTTTACCTACAGATTTTCTTAATTAATTGTAATCGAAATTGGATTTATTCTGTCGTGAGAACTATATTTACCGGAGAACAAATAACTAACCTGCCATTTGACCCTGAACAGTGAGAACTGGATTTTGCCAGTTATTATTATCTATCAATATGTCAGCTCTTAGGTTTGGACGACAGCGTTCCAGATAAATTTGATGAGCAGGTAAATTTCTTTGTTGATATTTTTGCATGATCAATTCAAAGGATTTATAGTATTGAATATCTCTTTTAAAGGCTCTATCTAAACAGGTATCCGCGTCAATCTCTAAAAAGATTCGAATGTCCCAAAAAGGATCCAACTCCTGTTTCTGAAGAAATAAACCATCAAAGAGTAAAATCGCATTTTCTTCAGCTGTTTCCCATTCAGGTGTGACTTCCTGGTCAACTGTGTAATCGAAAATTTGTCTGCAAAACTGTCCTTTCCCTTCACTGCTGAGAGGTTCCAGAACATTCCGGATCACAGCGTCCAAATTGAAAGAATCATAATAATATCCTTCGGGAGAGAATTCTCCTCTGCGGTCTCTATACTTTTTGGGAAAGTGGAAACCATCAATAGAGATACTGATTATCTGTCGTTTGCTCTTTTTAAGTGGAAAAATCAACTCTTTTGCAAGTCGGGATTTTCCTGCATTATCCATCCCATCGATAGCTATTCGAAGTGGATGATCTTTTTGTTTTGAGAGAATTATCGTTGACAATGCATCCAATAATTGTGATCTGAGCATCCTTTATTTTTTCCTTTTTTTCAGTAAAAGCATTAAGAATAAGATGATGGTAGAGACATGCCAAATCCAGGCATATTCACCTGGGCCATTTTCCCCTGTTTTTTCAGTGTTGCGATCAATTCGGATCAATCGATATTCCTTTGTCAATTCTGCGAGTGCTTCATCGGACAAGCTGTGAGGATTGATACCAAATAAATATGCTGCAAAACCACTTCCAATCAATACCTCCCGCATAATCTTCAATTGATCGGGATGTGATGTAACATCTTCGGCTTTTGCTCTCCACCAACCATTGGGTAACCAGACTTCCATATCAGGACGATGAATCAGATTTTGGTACCAATCAGATTGATGACCGAACCCAGAAGTACAATAAATTTCACCATCCACAATCGAATAATTTACGGGAGTCAGGTATTTATTACCTGTTTTACGACCATAATGGGTGATTACTAAAAATCGACCAAATACTGGTGGCCAAATGTTCAGAACTTTTCCTAAACCTGATTTCCACATAAAAACCATAAATTTATTTAAATACTTGAACCCGGTTCTCAAAATTGTTTCATCCATCAAAATTCTCCTGGTTATTCAAAAAAATTATTCAAGATTGGAATCACTCGAATGAGTGGTTCTTCATACGGATGAGTTGATCGTATCGCAAGCAGCGCAGCAGTTACATACTCACGTCTACAATTAATCTCCAATTTAATTTCTGGTGCAGTTTCCATCTCACCCGCTTTTCCGATAAATGGATTTGAACCTTCCAGTGGTCGCCAATGGCCGGTTACCTCGCTAATAGCAAATACATGATCATAATTGCCTAGGACTCCAGCCTTT
>DAOUGX010000508.1:0-3624 GCA_034428855.1 Anaerolineaceae bacterium
TTGAACCTCATCGCAAAAAGATATGGTGTTGATTTGAATTCCATCGTCACAGCAAATCAATTAGCCAACCCGAATTATTTAGAAATTGGTCAAATGTTGGTAATTCCTCCTCCAGATCCGGATTCAAAAGCTCCGGCTTTTAAGATAATTCCTGATTCTGAGCTTGTTAATGGACCATCTGTAGTAGGTTTTGATCCCCAAGCATTAATTTATTCATATGATTCATACCTTTCATCGTTAGAAAATTCGGATGATGTGATTCTTCAAATCGCAAAAGATTATTCTGTCAATCCGCGAATTTTAATAACGCTTCTGGAGTATTCAACAGGTTGGGTTACCAGTAAGAATGTTGAAATAGAAAAACCGTCGAATGGGCAAGAAATTGAAAAAGATGCTTGGAAAACAAATCTGGTGACATTATTATCCCAAATGGCAAATTCATTGAACTGGGGATATTATTCGTGGAAATCAAATAACCTGAGTTATTTTGTGTTGGTTGATGGAAGTTATCTCCCCGCAGATGAAACTATCAACGCTGGAACTGCAGCGATTCAATTCTGGGCGGGAACAAGATATGGCAAAGATGACTGGAACAATGCAGTCACAGAAAACGGAATTTTTAAGACATATTCAACATTTTTTGGTTACCCCTTTGATTACGCGTTTGAACCATTAATCCCAGAAGATTTTTCACAACCAGATTTCATTTTACCTTTTCAAAGAGGTGTAGCCTGGTCTTTTACAGGTGGACCCCACCCGGGCTGGGGAGATGGGACAACCTGGGCAGCTCTGGATTTTGCACCACCTGGAAGTCCAATGGGTTGCAATGTCAGTGGAGATTGGGTTACAGCAATTGCCGATGGATTAATCGTACGTTCTGAATATGGAGCTGTTATACAAGATTTGGATGGTGATGGCAATGAACAAACCGGTTGGACCATTCTTTATATGCATATTGCATTTTGGGAGCGTGTGAGCGAAGGAGAACTTCTGTCAGCTGGTGATTTTGTTGGTCATGCTTCCTGCGAAGGAGGAGTATCAACGGGAACACATTTACATATTGCTCGCAAATACAACGGGGAATGGATAAGTGCTGTCGGTGATGTGCCATTTGTTTTGAGTGGATTTGAACCACAAAGTGATGGTATCGCATATAATGGCTATTTAGTAGGGAATGGAGTATCTATTGAAGCCTGGGCGTTTTATAACCCGGAAAGCCTGGTTCAGCATTAAAAGGAAATTTCTTTTTTTGATCTGGGCATTATTCACCATATCGCTAACATCCTGCAATCTGGGGAATTATTATGTCAGTGCTCTAGACTTAACTGCGACTGCTGTTTTTGCAACCGCATTAGATGATGCCACAAATACGTTTTATGCAACACAATCACCTCCACCCATTTCTGAACCAACGCCTAACCCACCTGTGCCAACGACAATCATTGAAGCTACAACACCAACGGAAATCTCAGTTCCTATTTTGGAAAGCGAACCGCTTCCGACTGCAACGAGAGATAATGAGGAACGACCACCTATCCTTTATTACACTCAGAGCGGAGATACTTTATCTGTGGTGGCAGCTCGTTTTGGTGTATCGATTGAAGAAATAAAGACTCAAATTACTTTTACACCGCGTGAGTTAATAAAACCACAAACCTTGTTGGTAATTCCTGATTATTATGGATTTGACCTGGCTTCAGATCCTGTTTTACCTGATAGTGAAATCATATATTCTCCTTCTGCCCTTGACTTTGATATTAATGAGTTTGCTAATCAGGCTGGTGGGTATCTCAGTACTTATCGTGAATATACAGGTGAAGGTTGGTTAAGTGGTGCAGATATCATCAAAAAAGTTGCCATTGAGGAGTCCATTAACCCCCGTTTATTAATTGGTCTCCTGGAATATCAAAGTGGCTGGGTGTATGGTCAACCTGCCAATGTATTTGAAAAAGACTATCCCATGGGTTTTCCTCTTGCAGATAAAAAGGGGTTATTAAAACAAGTTACGTTTAGTGTAAAAATATTAATGAATGGTTATTATGGTTGGCGGGAAGGACGTGTGACAGAAGTCGTTTTTTCCGATGGAACCCAGCAACGTATTCATCCAAAAGTAAATGCAGGTTCTGCAGCTTTGGAACATTTCTTTGCGAATTTTTATGACCCTGCCAGATGGTTATCCGTATTATATGGTGATGGTAGTTTTCCAGTACTATATGAAGAAATGTTTGGTTCTCCCTGGATCAGAGCATTAACCGTAGAGCCTTTATATTCGATTGGGTTAACCCAACCGAAATTAGAATTACCGTTTCTTGCTGGCAAAGTATGGGCACATACCGGTGGACCACACCCAGCATGGGGTTCTCATGGAGCGTGGGCAGCATTAGATTTTGCTCCAGCTTCGGATAAATCAGGTTGTACAGTGAGTTATGATTGGGTAGTAGCGTCAGCGCCTGGTTTAGTCGTTCGAACTGGTCCTGGTGTGGTTGTGCTTGATTTGGATGGCGATGGTTACGAACAGACCGGCTGGGTAATTTTATACTTGCATATCGCCAGTGAAGGGAAAGTAGCAGACGGTACGTACCTGGATCAAGATGGATTAATTGGTCATCCTTCCTGTGAAGGTGGGAGTGCAACCGGTACCCATGTTCATATTGCCAGGAAGTATAATGGTGAATGGATTGCCGCGGATGGACCACTAGCTTTTAATCTCAGTGGCTGGGTTTCGTTTAAAGGTGAAAAACCATACGAAGGAAAACTGGTGCGAAAAGACGAAGTTGTAACTGCGCGAACCTATGGTTCTTCTGAAACTATCGTTTCACGGTAAATAAAGAATTTCTAATTCCGATATTATAAATATAAAAAAAGTGAACAAGATTAAAATCACAAAACGAATTATTACTCTATCAATTTCGGGGTTCCTGATATGTAGTTTTGTCCTGACCGCCTGTGCCCCAAGTCAACAGGTACCTCTTAATTTAGTGGCAATTGAAGAAACAGAAAATCTTACGAATGATATATTGCAGAATGTCACTCCCAATCCTACACGTCCCTCTTATCCTCCTGGTACGCTTGTTGATTATATAGCCCAAAGTGGTGATACGTTACCAGCACTTGCGGCTCATTTCAATAGTACAGAAGAGGAGATTCGTGAAGCAAACCCAATCATTCCTCAAGATGCGACTACCATGCCCCCAGGGTTCCCTATGCAGATTCCAATCTATTATGAAGCAATTTGGAGTAGTTCTTTTCAAATAGTTCCTGATATTGCCTTTGTGGATGGGCCACGAGATGTTGGGTTTGATGTTGTTAGTTTTGTAAATACTCAGTCAGGTTGGTTAAAGAACGCAAAAGATGCGGTTGGATTATTAATTCGGCCTGGAGCAGAAGTGGTAATTAATGTTAGTCAAAATTTCAGTATCAGCCCCAAGTTACTTTTGGCGATTCTCGAATATCAAACAGGTGCATTATCGAACCCCGAACCACCTGATTCTTTGTCTGATTTTTTACTTGGATACCGGAACCGGTCATATTTAGGTTTATCGCAACAATTAGTCTGGGCAGCGAATCAATTAAATAATGGATATTATGGATGGCGGGAAGGAAGCTTAAAATCATATTCTCATC
>DAOUGX010000509.1:0-6689 GCA_034428855.1 Anaerolineaceae bacterium
ACGGTAATGATGTCTTTGGGATTGTTTACTTTGGCATATGGGGTACGACTTTTTATGCAGACTGGTAATGCTCTGGTTGTTTTGATCAGTATGCTAATAGGCGTTTTATTTGGAGAATGGTGGCGAATCGAGGATGGTTTATCGCACCTTGGAGTTTATCTGGAGAAGAAGTTTAATCGAAATAAAGGCATTGAAAGTGCAAAATTCATTCACGGATTTTTAACAGCTTCTCTGCTTTTTTCCATTGGTCCTATGGCAATTCTTGGTTCAATTCAAGATGGTCTTACAGGTGATTTTAATACCCTCGTAATCAAAGCAATCATGGATGGGTTTGCTGCTATTGCGTTTGCGTCCAGCTTAGGGATTGGCGTATTGTTTTCAAGCCTGGTAATTTTGGTTTATCAGGGTGGAATTTCTTTATTAGCAACACAATTACAATTTATCATGTCTGATCAGGTATTAGCAGAATTCAGTGCAATCGGTGGGATTATGTTAATGGGTATTGCTGTCAGCAGTCTTTTGGAAATAAAGAAAATCCGAGTTGCTAATTTTTTGCCTGGCTTTATTGTC
The DNA here is from genome assembly GCA_034428855.1 of Anaerolineaceae bacterium. Taxonomy (GTDB): domain Bacteria; phylum Chloroflexota; class Anaerolineae; order Anaerolineales; family Anaerolineaceae; genus UBA6170. The sequence goes on from DAOUGX010000509.1 coordinate 571, forward strand.
TTACCTGTGATTATTTGGATTTTTAATTACTTTAGGATCTATTAAAAACAAATAGGATGTGAGAAGGACATCCTATTTGTTTTACTGATTCAGCTTAAATCTTTTACTTATTTACCTAACAATCCATCTATGGTGGAAAATAATGTGTCTCCGTACACCAGTTGACCATTTACTGAAAAAGTGGGTGTCGCTGAAACACCTAAAGATCTGCCGTACCTGAGGCCTTCCTGGACTTCATCATTATATCGATTACTATTCAAACAAGAACGAAAATCGCCTTCATTCAAACCTAATTCGGCTGCAAACGCCACCAGTCGTTTATCACTAAAATTACCGGCATTTTCTCCATTCCAATTATTGAACAATAAGTCGTGGTAATCCCAAAATTTTCCTTCTTCCTCGGCACAATATGCTGCCTCAGCAGCCTGGAAAGATTCATTGCCAATAAAACTAAAGGGAACATATTTGAAAAAAACATCCCCGGTGGCGACGTAGCGATTGATAAAATCTTCCTCAAAATTTGACCAAAATCGAAAACAAGCAATACATTGGAAATCTGAAAATTCTTCCACTATAATACTCGCATTTGAATTACCCATGGTTAATCCAGCGGTTTCAGGTCTTGTTCTGTTTTCCATCATCTTTATCTCACCGACTGGTTTTAAGGATTGATAAATCACAAATGCAGAAATAAGTAACGATACAACGATTACACTAACCAATAGATACAAACGTTGTTTTTTTACTTTCATATTTCTTTTATTACGAATTTCATGTCTTTTACCCATTCAATAGCTACCTCCATGTAATATGGAATTTTATGTTTAAAAATATCAAAGTCAACCTAAAATGTAAAGTTGGCTATGAGTATTTTTAAATTTGGTTTATCAAAACAGGATATTTCTCATCGGTTTTAGTAAATCCCATTTTTGTATAAAGAGCCTGGGAAGATAAATTATCATCCTGGGTATTTAATGTCACTTTACTAATTCCGATGTTAAGGTAGTGAGAAAGCAAATCAATCAAGAGGGCTTTGGCAAAATTCTTACCTCGAAAGTTCGGATCGATTGCTAATCGTGCTAAGTGGGCAGATGAATAAGATTCGGTGCATATTTGATAGCCGATCATCTTGCCTTCAAAAATTGCTATGGTAGCATAACCAGATTGTTTTAAAGCCAAATCTATTGAATATTCTGATAATTGCCAACGAGGGCTAAAACATATTTTATCAACGAGAGAAACTTGTTGAATGTCTGCACTGGTTAAAGGTTGAATTAATAAATCTGGAACTGTAATCTCAGAGGTAATGAAATGACGGTTCCATTCAAAAACAATAATATGTTGATTTATTTTAAAATTTTGCTCCAACAATAGATTAGTCAACCAGGGTTGAATACCCAAAACTGCGATTTCATTGACTTTATGTTGAAAAAAAATTAAAACCTTTTCGTAAAGCTTTTTCCAAATTTCAATTCTGGAATAATGGGATGAGCAGGCAAATAATCGTATCCAGGCAACTTTATCAACCTCATTCGGAGCTGCCAGACAACCAATAATATCACCAGCATGCAAAGCAACATAAAATGGTTGGATTCCTAACCAATCCAGGACCGGTCTCCAATCCAAATGCTGGTGGACAAAGTATTCATATCGCAGAAAATATTCAAGTGATGAATATTCGCTTTCTGAAGCTGGACGTATTTCCAATAAACCATTCATAGAAAGTAGAAATTATTGTCGAATACCAAATTTTATAACCAAATCAGTAAGTTTTTTCAGGAACTTTTCCCGTGGACTAAGTTTTGGTAAATTATTTAATGCTACTGTCATGGAACCCAACGCACCAAATTGATCGCCACTTTGGATTTGCAGCGCGGAAATTCGTTTCATGATGTATGCCCGCGATTCTTTTTCTCCAATTTCGTTTAATTTATCTGCGGCTTTTTGATAATAAGATAACGCAAGTTCTTTTTTGCCCAGATTCTCTAAAGCAGAAGCCTGGTTTCCAAGCGCTAAGGCATAGTTCTTCCAATCTCCTATTTCTTGAAATGTAAGGTGTGTATTTTGCGACAATTCATAAGCTTTTTGAGGATTTCCAGATAATAGATAAGCAACACTGGCATTATTCATCATTTCAGTTGCGGAAAATTCCTTATTTTCAGCATTAAGTTGGAAAGCAATTTCTTCAAAAGAAGAAGCAGCTTCTGAAAATTTCTTTTGATGGAAGAGTTGAAATGCTTTGGATGCTTCTTTCTCAGTATTCATATTTTGGTTTATAACGTAATCTCTAAAAGACCTTCAGCAACCATCCTTAATTTTTTTACATCCAATTCGCTCAATTTCATCGCCAAATCCAGATACGGTGCATTGATTGGTTTGGTAATAAATTCCCGAAATTCTTGAGGAAGTTCTTTCAGGCTTTTCATCTCTGCCGTGTCTTTACGCCAGGCACCGATTTTTCCTTGATTGTCAAAGAAACTTTCGATTTCACAATTCAAACCCCGGGCAATCACTTCCAGGTCAGGGATAGGAATTTCGATTTCACCATCTTCAAATCGTAAGAATTGTTCAAGATCAATATTACATTTTTCTGCCAATTCATTGGTGGTTATATTATTTTCCAAACATTTAGATTTAATATTCGCAATAATGATTTTATTCCTTAATTTCATCAAAGTTTGGTGTTTTTCTATTACATCGCTGTCGGAATCAGATTGTAAAATTTGTTTCCCCCAAAAATGTTCCAGGGGCAGGTTGAAAGTATAAGCAAGGATTTCTAATTCAGGTAAGCTTGGAGCCATTGCACCATTTTCAAAATTTTCCAGTCGCTCTTCAGAGATGCCAGATAAATTTGAAATTTCAGATAAGGAAAATTTTTTCGCCAAGCGTGCATCCATCAGCAAAATACCCAGTTTCTTCGTTCTAATCTGCGTATAGAGTGTATTATTTTTCATCATTCTTCTCCCTTGCCATACATTGTACTTGGTTAAAAAATTATATCAATAATTTATCTTCGATTTCTCCCACTTGATAGAATTTGTGAGACACTTGCCCCGAAAACTTCAGGACCCAAAATAAAGCCATTTTGTTCCAGTCTGGGAGTAAAAAATGGGCGAATTCCAGTTGGTTTCAGTTCACCAATTACTTTTCCATCCGGTGTAATACCTGTTTTTTCAAATTTGAAAATATCGGTCATAACAATTGTATGACCTTCCATACCAGCCACTTCAGTAATAGAAGTGATTTTTCTGCTTCCGTCACTCAAACGTGATTGTTGAACAATAAGATCGATAGCACTGGCTACCTGTTCCCGAATTACGCTGATAGGTAGATCCATACCTGCCATTAGACACATCGTTTCAAGCCTGGATAAGGCATCGCGAGGTGCATTGGCGTGTAATGTAGTTAGCGATCCATCATGCCCGGTATTCATAGCCTGCAACATATCCAGCGCTTCACCACCTCTAACTTCACCAACGACAATGCGATCAGGACGCATACGTAATGAATTTCTAACCAAATCGCGAATAGAAACCTGGTATCTACCTTCAATATTGGGTGGTTTGGTCTCCATGCGAACAACATGATCTTGTTGCAATTGTAATTCTGCAGCATCTTCTATCGTGACAATACGTTCAGAAGATGGAATGAAACGAGAAAGTACATTTAATAATGTAGTTTTTCCAGATCCGGTTCCACCAGATATCATAATATTCAAGCGAGAGATCACACATGCTTCCAAAAATTTTGCCATGTTTTGAGTAACTGATCCATATTCGATGAGTTGATCCACCGATAAACGACCTTTTTCAAACTTTCGAATTGTAATGGTTGGACCATCGATTGCAACAGGTGGAATTACTGCATTTACACGTGATCCATCTGGTAACCTCGCATCAACTGTTGGTGAATCTGCATCGATACGACGACCAAGAGGTAGAATAATTTTCTCTATCACACGTAAAACTGCGTCATCATCTTCAAATTTAATTCCAGTTTTAATTAATTTCCCTTTTTGTTCAACATAAACTGAATTTGGACCATTTACCATTACCTCACTGATCGTTTTATCTTCTAATAATGGTTGCAATGGACCAAAACCAAGAACATCATCCAGAATTTCTTTAAATAATTGTTCCTGAATGGTTTGAGGAAGTTTAATATTTAAAGAATCGTAAGCCAGTTTTAGGGTGGTTTTTACAAAATCATCCCGATCACGATAGGGTGGTCGTTTATTTTCCAGTTCCCTGGCGATCATTGTTAATATGTGTTGTTTTAGTTTCTGGAAATCACTTGGATTCATCAAACACCTTTATTTAATAATCATTTCATCAATTGGGAGTATCCAGACAATCTGGTCTGTATTGATTGCCAAAAAATTTGTCTCATATAACGCTACATCATTGTTATCTAAAATACTAACTCGCGTTAATGCAAGAAAGTGGTTACTTTCATTTAATTCATCAATCATTCTCAAATCGGTTTGTATATGTAGAACCCCCTTTATCTTGTGCGTATTTGTCTGGACGATCACTTCTCGTTGATCTTTAGTAATTTTTGAAGTAAATATTTTCCCTTTTTCTTCGAATTGTGTAATCATTTCGCCTCTTTATCTAGCTGAATCTATCGGTGGCATGAGGTATCCTAATCCTGATCTGGTAACGATGTGGCTGGGATTATGGGGTTCTTTTTCTATTTTTTGTCTTAATCTAGCAATACTAACCCAGAGAATCTCCTTATCCTGGCGATATTGAGGTCCCCAAATTGCTGAAAGTAATTCTTCAGCAGTCAGTACTTTTCCAACATTATGGGCAAATTGAATTAATAATTTATATTCAGTTGCTGATAAATACACTGGAATTTCATCCCGCCAGATTTCAGCACGAGCAAGATCAATTTTTAAATCACCATGCTCAAAAAATCTGTTCGCTTTTGATTTTTCTGTAGATGTGGATCGCCTTAAAACTGACCGAACTCTGGCAATTAATTCAGTGGCTGAAAAAGGTTTTGCCACATAATCATCCGCTCCTGAATTTAATCCTTTCACACGATCTTGTTCTTCATTTTTTCCAGTTAACATAATGACTGGTACTTCGCTGAATTGACGAATTCGTTCCAGGGTTGAAAAACCATCTAATTTTGGCATCATTACATCCAGGATAACCAGATCAGGGTGTTTTTTAGACACCATATCTAAACATTCTTCTCCATTCGTCGCGATAATTACTTCGTAACCTTCGGTTCCTAAATTAATTTCCAGCAAGTGGCGATAAAGTTTTTCATCATCAACTACAAGAATTTTTGTTCCTTTTGACATAAGAACCTCCAGGTGATTATGAGTTAATAATTTCTACAAGGGGAAGGAAAATATGAATGGTCGTTCCTTTACCAAGAATGGAAGTTGCATTTATATGACCGTGGTGAGCTTCGACAATTTTTTTGCAAATGAAAAGACCCAAACCAGAGCCGCGTGTATCTTGTGCATGAGCTTCCGAACGATAAAATCGCTCAAATATTTTTTCCAAATCTTTGGTTGGTATTCCAGGTCCAGAGTCCTTGATATCAATCGATATTCCGTCAGGTTCACGAAAGACCCGGAAAAGAAGTGGTTTTCCAGGTGCATATTTTGCTGCATTTGAAACCAGATTATCGAAAACCTGTTTTAATCTCCTCGGGTCGCCTTGTAATGTTGGTAATTCCTGACGAATATCAGGAACAATTTGAAGTTCTGGATGATGAATTCTTGCGTGTGAAATTACATCATTAAGTAAAGCATCAATCCTTAACATTTGAATATTGAGTTTTGTACTGCCTGATTGCAGTCTAGATGAATCTAATAAATTGTCAATTAAATCCTTTAACCGATCTGTTTCCTGATCGATAATTTGCAGGAATTCGTTTTGATTTTCATCACTCCAATTAATATCCTGTCGAAGTAATGTGGTTGTATATCCCTTGATAAAACCAATTGGACTCTTCAATTCGTGTGAGAGGGTGGAGATGAAATCATCCTGGATCTGAAGGGTTTGAATGTGTTCCTGTAACTGGTTAATGATGGATTCGCGTTCCTGACGAAGAATCATGGATGATATTTGAGAAGACATAAATTCAGCAAAATT
>DAOUGX010000510.1:0-2216 GCA_034428855.1 Anaerolineaceae bacterium
ACGAACAATCACAATATCCCCAATGGTAACTTCATCGGTTGGTATTTCTAATTCATTTCCATCACGAATCACCCGAGCAGTAGCAGCACGCAAATTCATAAGCTTTTTGATGGCTTCAGAAGTCCGTCCCTTTGCTTTCGCTTCCAGATATTTCCCCAACTTTATCAAAGTGATGATTATAGCATCCGTTTCGAAATATACATGGCCTGATAACAAACCAAATACAATCGGAATGGAATAAAAATAGGCAGCAGAAGAACCCATGGCAACCAGCACATCCATGTTAGCCGACCCATTCCGTAATGATTTATACGCACCAATGTAGTATTGCTTCCCGACGTAAAATTGAACAGGAGTAGCCAGGGCAAACATCACCCATTTTGGCCAGTTACTGTGCATATCTACGTTGAATAATCCTAAATCTAAACCCATAGAAAGGATAAATAAAGGCACAGTGAAGATCAGACCAGTGATTAACATTTTCTTCTGATAATTGATTTCAGCTTCTCTAGCCTGCGATTCGGCATCTTCCGTATTTCCACCAGTTTCTACAGCCTGAAAACCTGCTTGTTTTACAACTTTTCGCAATTCCTGCTGGCTGATGATCGTAGGAATATAGGTAACTTTAGCTCTTTCAGCAGTGTAATTCACATTACTGTTCAAGACGCCTTCAAGAGACAAAAAAGCTTTTTCCAGTCTTCTGGCATCATTATCATCACTCATCCCCTGAACAAATAAATCAGCTTCTCCTGTTGCTATACCATAGCCAGCTCGTTCTACACGTTGCAAAATCATGGGGAGTTTCACCAAAGATGGGTCATAGTCCACAGTTGCGCGTTCTGAAGATAAGTTTACAATGGCAGTGTTAATCCCTTTTTCTTTTTTTATGTTTCTTTCAACAGAAGCTACACAGTTTGCACACGTCATTCCTGTGATGGGTAATACTACATGTTTTGACTCTGGCATTAGACTATCCTCTCTTTTGATAAATTCATTCTCTGGTGAAACCCCTCAATATCTTACTCAGCAGCTGGATAATTAATTTCAGCTAATAAAGCTTTAATTTTTAACGAGTCAGCAGGTGGTTCAAAAGTTATTGTCACTTGTTTCGTAGAAGCAGAGGCTACTACTTTTTTTACACCTTCCAGATCCGATAATTCAGATTGAATGGTATGGACACAATGCCCACAGGAAATATTAGGTACATTAAGGGTTAAATCACTCATTTTGGTCTCCTTTTGTTAAACTTTAGTTGCTGCATCAAAAACCTCGGTAATCTCCAACAATACGCGTTCCCGTTCCTCAGGATCATCTCCTTTTACTGCAGTTACCAGACAGGAGTGGAGATGCCCTTCCAGGATCTTTGTACTGATCTTATTTAACGAGGATTGTACTGCCTGAATTTGGCGGATAATATCAATACAATAGGTATCATCCTCAACCATGCGCTGAATGCCACGCAAGTGACCTTCGGCAATTTTTAATCTTTGTATTACTTCTTTATGATCATGCATGCAATCTCCTTACCCCCTCCCCATGGGGGGGATATAATGATTGTATCGAATTAGACTAAACTTGTCAAGATATATTTGCAAAATTTTAAGGAGACAAATTATGCCTGCTTGAATCCGGTTATAATTTATGTCAATTCAAAATGTGGAGTACAGTAAACAATGGGTAAAAACGATCCATACTTAAATTTCTCAGAAGATGATACTCACCCGATCAAAAAGCTCAATGATCGTTCATTGGATGTTACCCAACCGATGGAATCTTTTTCGCAAACCCAACCAATCTATCATGAAGACAAGAATTCAAATTTTCAACCGATAAGAATCTCAAACTCGCGATTACCAATACAACCTCACCCCGTTATGCCGACTCCCAAAAAACGGAGTGGATGTGGGTGTCTGTTTTGGGGTTTATTGATCCCTATCCTGGCATTAATCATTGGGTATTTAATATTTCCTATTCGCACCAATGTGCTGGTACTGGGAGTAGACCGATCACCTGAAGGCACCTATGTTGGTCGTACCGACACAATTATGTTATTGAGCGTGATTCCATTAAAACCGGATGTAAATCTCCTTTCCATTCCTCGTGACCTTTGGGTCAATATTCCCAATTATGGTGAAAATCGTATCAATACTGCTCATTTTTTTGCTGAAGCCAATTTGCCAGGATCAGGTCCTGATGCCGCAGTTCAAACAGTAAGA
>DAOUGX010000511.1:0-1524 GCA_034428855.1 Anaerolineaceae bacterium
ATTGACAATTATGGTTGGATAGTAATTGCCAAAATACACCAGATGAAGATCCTGGCTTAAGGTGAATTCCAACTGGGTTGGTGAAGTTGCCTGCCAGCCAGTCTGATTTTCCTGAGTGACACGAACACATTGACCACCCGGCACATTGGTGAAGGTAAATAATCCAAAATACCCCGTGACCTGTGGTCCAATCACACTCCCATTAGTGCCCATTACCGGATCACCATTACAGGTTAAAAGGTTGACAGTCCAACTTGAAATACCATATTCAGGGCTAACCATCTCGCCGTCCTTGTTAGCGTCATTAAAAACAATCCCTGATATCAAATAGCTACCGGAATCGACTGTGAATGGTATGGTATCCGAAACTGTATTATACGTACCTGAATCTGCAGGTGTGAAACTGGCAGATAGGGTATGATTTCCCACTGCAACAGGCAAGGTAACGTTCTGGCAAAAATATTGCCCCATCTCATCCTGAACCACATCCTGACACACAGCCACAGGTTCACCATCAATAGAAAAATCCACAGTTCCCGCCAAAGCCTGATTCGCTTCTGATAAGACGATTGCCCGCAAGTTGAATGGGCGCCCATAATAAGTGGGAGAAGAAATGAATAAGGAGATATTGGGAGTTTCTAAAGATTCAGGGTTTATGGTTAATGTTCCGATCCCAGAACCTCCAGTGTATAACCCAGTGGAATCAGTATCCGGGATTAAGTCAGCTTTTACTGAAGTTTCAGCAAAAATGAGCTGTTTGGGTCCAGATAGTATAAGACCGAACAATAACGCCAGGGTGAAAAAACAGTTCCATTTTTTATTCATTTATATCTCCTCATGATTGTGAATTATTTTTTTAAGCTGCAATCATTTGCAGCAGTTCATCCGTCGAGGGCCTTTCTGAAGCCAAACCAGAAAATACAAGCATACGGTTTCCATCCAGATCAACACTGATGATTCTTAATCGCGGAAATTCGTTCAGGATGGAAAAAGAAATATATTCTTTGATCAGGGCAGATTCCAAAATCAAGACATCTGGTTTCCATCGCATCACACGTTCGAGAATGGTTTCCTCCTGTGGGTTGATTTGTTCGATTTCCAATCCAGATTTATTCTCCAGGCTGGCCTGTAATCCGGAGACAAGTAAGGAATTACCACACAAAAGCACACGTTTCATCATCACATCCTTTAATAAAGGGAAAGCTCTGATAATAGTATCCGTAGGTATGATTACTTTTCCTACTACCCGAGGGGTAATAAAAGACTAGTCACTGGTGTGCAAGACTAGTCTTAAATTAGGAGAAAAGTAATTATGAAATTTTCGGAACTGAGATGACTTGATTTATCGAATCAATCCTTTGTTGAGGGCGATGGCTACCGCCTGATCACGGTTTTTCACCTGTAAACGTTGCAGTATTTCAGACATATGATACTTAATGGTATGTTCACTCACAAAAAGCGTATCAGCGATTTCTTTATTTTGTAAACCCTGAGCAACCAATTGTAAAATTTCAATTTGACGGG